>JAYTBY010000316.1:0-1797 GCA_043736755.1 Planctomycetota bacterium
CGGCGGGGTGAAAACCGTCGGGCCTGACGAGCCGTATGTGAACAGCACAAGTACGGTTCTGTGGGAGGCGCCCTCGGCAACGGGGGCGCCTACCCGATAGACGAGCCTGACTCCGTACCACCGTGCCGGACCTCCTCCGTCTACCGCGCGAGCGCCGCTTCGGCCGCGCGCTTCCAGTGCATCGCGTCGGATCGATCCCACGCCGCTGGGTTCGACGCCGTGCGCGTCTCCCACTGGAACATCCCGCGCTCGAACCAACCCTTGGCCTCGAGGTCGCGATCGAGCCGGCTGTAGATCAACGAGCGGATGAAGTCGAACGCGAACGGCGGGAGGAGCATCAACGCAGGATTGCGCTTCATCTTGTCGATGGCCTCGAGTGCCTCCGACCAATCCTCGAGCCGGATCTTGGCGATGGCGACGATCAGGTGACGCCAGGGCCACGTTCCGATCACGGCGTCCTTCTCGCTGATCGTGCGCAGGACGAGATCGCGGTCTTGCTGTGCGGAATCCGGATGCGTCAGCAAGCCGTAGAGGTAGAGGGCATAGATGTTGGGTTGACCCTCGTTCGCGAGGAGCCGCGTGATCTCGACGCGGGGCGCCATCCCGAGGAAGAAGCGCACGACGTCGAGATCCGGACGACGACTCGTGTCCTCCTCGAGCGCCAGCGATCGTTCGAGGCTCGACAGCGCGCGCGCATGATCCCCGAGCAAGAACTGCGCGCACCCGAGGTTGTACCGGGCCTCCGCGCTCGTCGGCGCGAGCTCGATGCAGGCTCGACAGGCCTGCTCCCCCTCGGCGAGTCGACCGACGAAGAACAACGAGTCCGACCAGCGCATGCGCGCGTTCAAGTCGTTCGGTCGGAGTCCGAGTGCCGCCGTCCTCCACGCCAGCGCCTCGTCGTTGAGAGCGCGTTCCTGGAAGAACGTGCCGCCCGCCGAGCGCAGCACGTAGTCACCGGGATAGAGGTGCTGGACCTGTTCGTAGCTTCGGAGGACGACGGGTCGCTGCTCTTCGTAACCGTCCCATAGCGCCGCGCTGAGGGCCCAAATCGAACCGGGCGCGAGCTTCTCGAGATTCTCCGGTGCCGCGAGTTCGAGCAGCACGTCGAGGTCGTCCTCGTGGATCGCCTGCCGCAGTCGCATACGACCTTCGTCGGGATCGAGATCCATCGCGAGGAAGAGCAGATTCTCGACCTTCTCCGACTTCGGTCCGTGGACGCCCCTGCGCACGCGGCCCCAGTCGTCGAGCGCGAGCGCGACTTCCTCCGCGATCGCGCGCTCGCGGATGCGCTTCAACGCAGGCACGAGGTCCGCGCCTTCGAGATCGACGCCGTAGTCCTGGAAGGCTTTGGAGAAGGACGCGTCGATCTGCCGCTCGAGCTGCGCATTCCCGACCGCCCCGATCTGTCCGAGGCGCAGTTCGACGAGTCGCGCACGCAGCGCCTCGTCGGAATCGTGCAACGTCTTCTCGCGCGCGGCGGCGTTCACGTCCCATTCGGCTTGCGCGACGAAGCTGCGCGTGCGCTCCAGTGTTCCGGAGTCCGCTTCGCCCGATTCGGCGAGCGACAGCGCGCGGCGCGCCGAAGCCAACGCTTCCGTCGGCTTGCCCGCGCGCGTGAACTCGAGCGCTTCGTCATGCGCGGCCTCCACGGCCGATCGCGTCTGCTCGACGCGCTTCGCACGCTCGCGCGTCACGTAGTAGAAGCCGCCGCTGCCCAGGATGAGCGCCGCGGCAACCGCGCTACAGAGAGCCAACGTCAAGCGCCGAGCACGTCGTTCCTCGGCCGCCTTGACGCGC
>JAYTBY010000317.1:0-1797 GCA_043736755.1 Planctomycetota bacterium
GCGCTTTCCGGGCGCGCGTTGGAAGACTAGGGTTGCCGTTTCGTCGGAGACCCCATGGCGCCCGTGAGCACGAGAACTGATCGCCGGCGCATCCTCGTCGCCGGAGGAGCTGGCCTGATCGGCTCGGCCGTCGTGCGCGTGCTCGAGGCGCGTGGGATCGAATTCCTCGCGCTCGATCGACGACCGGGACCTGCGGTCCGGCTGGCGGAGCTCGCCGACGCGCGAGTCTGGCGCAGCGAGATCGAGCGCTTCGGGAGACCGGACGCGATCCTGCTCCTCGCCGGCGTGGTCGGGGTCGCCCGTGTCTTGGCCGATCCCGAGGCCGCACGACGAGGGAACGCGGCACCACTCCAAGCGTTGCTCGAAGCGCTCGAGTGCGAGACCGACGATGCTTTGCCGCGGATCGTCTTCGCGTCCTCGAGCGAGGTCTACTTGCCTGCGAATCGACCGCTGCGCGAGGGCGATCCCGTGCGGGACGTCGCGGCCGAGGGGCGCTGGGCGTACGCCGCGGCCAAGGTCGCGGGCGAGCGCGATCTGCTCGCCGCGCGCGCTTGGCCCGAGGGCCAAGCCCCCGTCCTCGCGCGTTTCTTCAACGTCGTCGGCCCGGGACAGGATTCGTCGCAGGGCATGGTCCTGCCGAACTTCATCGAGCGTGCGAGTGCGGGTCTGCCGCTCCTCGTCCACGGTGACGGTGAGCAAGTCCGCACGTTCGCGCACGTCGACGAAGTCGCGCGCGTTCTGGCCGAGATCCTGATCCGCGATGCGTTTCCGGGCGGTCCGCTCAACATCGGCGGCGCCGCGCGATCGACGGTGCGTGACTTGGCCTCAGCGGTCGCGCGCGCGGCCGGGGGCGGACGAATCGAACATGTCGATCCGTGCCACGCGGTCCACGAGGCGTTCGAGGACGTCCGCTGGCGCGTCCCCGACCTCACCCGCCTCGCGTCCCTCGGACTCGAGCTGCCCAGCATGGATCTCGACGGAATCGTCCGCGACGTCCTCGCACGCCACGAGTCCGCCACCCTCGCATGCGCATCGCCCGCGTCCTGACGCGCCTCAACTTGGGCGGCCCAGCGCGGCAAGCTCTCGCGGCGGACACCGTGCTCCGCTCGCGCGGACACGAGGTGCGCTTGTACGCCGGTTCTCCGCTCGCGGGTGAAGGCGATCTCTTCGACACGTTCACGTCGCGTGGATTGCACGTCGAACGCGTGCCGGGCCTCGGACGCGGCATCACGGGACTGGGGGATTTGCGCGCACTCGCGGCGCTGAAGGCCCGATTCCGCGCGTTCGATCCGGACGTCGTGCACACGCACGCGAGCAAGGCGGGAGCCTTGGGGCGTCGCGCGGCGATCTCCGCGGTGCCACGCGCCGCGCGTGTGCATACGTTCCATGGACACGTACTCGAAGGCTACTTCCCCGAGCCGGTCTCGAAGGGAGTCCGCGCGATCGAAGCACACCTCGCGCGCGACACGGATCGCGTGCTCGCCGTTTCGCATGCGACGGCCGACGACCTCTTGCGCCTCGAGATCGTGACGGACCAGCGTCGACTCGTCGTCGTTCCGCCCGGTCTCGATCTCGGGCTATTTCTCGCGATCCACGGACGACATGGTGCGCTGCGCACGCTCGTCGGAGCACGGGCCGATACGTACCTCGTCGGCGTCGTCGGGCGCTTGGCCGATGTCAAGCGGCCCGAACTGGCGATCGACGTCGTCGCCGTGCTCGCTGCGCGCCATCCGCGCCTCGAACTCGTGTTCGTGGGGGACGGTGAACTGCGTGGCGCCTTGGAGCGACGCATCGAGG
>JAYTBY010000318.1:0-8826 GCA_043736755.1 Planctomycetota bacterium
GCACGCACCAGCGCTCCTGGAACCACGCGACGTGCCCGATCTCCCACAGGATCGGGTTCACGATGGCGAGCTGCGGCACGAGGAGCTGCGCATCCGCGAGATCCTCGACGAGCGACAGCAGTCGCTGCCGAGCATCGAGTAGGTCTCGCGCGAGGATCTCCGCCGTGAAGCGCATTCCGGAGAGGATGGCGTGAAGGCGTGCGCGCATCCACGGTTCGGTGGCGAGTTCTGGACCGGGGCAGCGATGTGCAGCGCGCGGGTGACGCGCTGGTTCCTTGGACGTGGAGGTCTCGATCCCTGGACCCGATGCGACGTCGGCTACTTCCAGCTCCCGTCGAAGACGACCGTGGTCCTCGGTTCGCGCTCGAGCGCGATCGTTCGCTCTTGGAGCTTGCCTTTCACGGTGAGCTGCACCTCGACCTCACCGATCGGCCCCGTGATGTCGATCTCACGACCGCTCGCGATCGTTCCCATGTACACGACGAGCTGGCGATCGTGCACTAGCACGTGCGCGGACGCACCCGGGCCGTCGAAGCGCAGTCGGGCACGACCGCCGTGCTCGACGCGGAGCCGGAGGCGTGTTTCTCGACCTGGAACGACCACGAGATCGCGCATCGAGGCGAAGCGTCCGTCAGGCGTTGTCACCGCCACGTGGACGGCCGCAGGGATGAAGTTCGTGTGGATCACCGTGCCACTCGCATCCGTCGTGTAGCCGTAGGAGGACCCGCTGCCGTCGGCCGCGTGAACGTTCACGATCGCGTCGCGAACCGGTGCGTCGAGTTCGTCGTGAACTTCGACGATGAGCCGCAGGCCTCCGTCGAGAGTCAACACGACGTCGTGTGCACCGGCTGCAACAGGCACTGTTTCGACCGGGAATGCTCCGCCGGCGGCCGCGCCGAGCATCCACGTCCCGGGCGAGAGCGGGTGAAGCTCGAAGGAACCATCCGGCGCGGTGAGGACTTCGACGTTGCCGAGGATCGATTCGTGACGTCCGTGCACGGCCGCGCGCACGACTCCGTTCCCGGTCGCGTCGACGACTCGGCCGACGATGGAAAGACCGCGGACGAGCACGATGTCGTGCACCACTCGATCACCGTCGTGCCGGATCTCGAAGCGCTCGGCGAGAGGCACGAGTGTGCGACGACCATGAGGCGAGAACCCCGTCTCGCCGGCGGGGAACACGAACCAAGATCCGAGTGGGATCTCGTCGAAGCGGTAGGAGCCGTCGTCCAAGCTCGTCGTCATCACGTCGAGCGGCGGCGATCCCAGGATCCGACGATTGCCCTCGAGCGCGGCCGGCACGATCGCGATCTCGACATTGCGAGCTGGCTCGTCGTCTGCCTCGCGCACGAAGCCCGAGAGAGATCCGAATCCGACGTCGCCCTCGAGGAGGCGCTCCTCACCTGGGGACAGCACGATCGGCTCCGCTGCACGCCACGCGACGCGAGCGCCGTCGCGGATCTCGACGTAGAGCCTGACCTTCGGAGGCAGGCGTTCGAGGCGCGTGTCGGCGCGTGCAAACCACTCGAGTGGTGCGACGCCGATATCCCGTCCGTCGCCCGGCTGGACCAAATCAGCGGCCTGCGCCGTCGCGGTGAGAGTCCACGCCGAGGTGCTCTCGCCGCGCTTCGTCGCGACTAGGACTCGGATCGAGGCCGCTCGGTCGAGCAGGATCTCGAGCGGTGTCTCGAGACGATCGTGCCCCGCGCGCGCTGGCGAGAGGGCCGTCGCGAACTCCGGGTGTTCGTAGCGCAACGCCGCGATCGCGAACGAGCGCAATGCGAGCTGAAAACGCCCGTCGTTTCCGGTCACCGCACCGCGGATCGGGCCCGACGGGAGGAGGGACTCGGGCTCGACGACGACGCCGGAGATCGCCTCGCGTGTGTCGCGTTGCAGCACGATCCCGTGCAGGACGAGGTCGGGGCGCGTCACGATCGCGAGAGCGATCGAGCGACTCTCGCCGGGTTTCAGCGCCTCGATGTGTACCTGGGCGTTGCCCGTGGTGCGTCCGTCGCCCTGCGCAATCACGATGAGCGCGAAGCCGGGCTCGACTTCCATCTCGACGAACCCCTCCTCGTCGGTCTCGAGGGCTTGCGAGCCCAGAACGAGCAGGGTTTTCTCGCCCCAGGCGTTGATGCGGATGTGTTCGACGGGGTCATCCGTCTCCACTGCTGTGACGCGAACGAGGAGGAGCGTCGGTGTGCCCGAGAGGTTCGCGACGTCATCGGTGCCGAGGACCGGCACGACGCGATCGGAACTCGCCGAGGGCGCGACGACCTCGGCGCAGGGGAGCACGAGCGCACCGTCACTGGACGCCGTGTCGACGCTTGGCAACGGCGCGATCGAGTCGGATGCATCCGCTCGGATCCCGATGAACCAGATCAGGAGGGCCGCGACGAGCGCGAGGACGAGGAGGAGGTGCGTGCGCACAGTGCTGGCCTTCTCCCGATGCTAGCCGGGCTGCCGCGCGGAGTTGCTCCCGCGGCGGGCATCTTCAGGCGATCGCTGCGCCGAAGAGCCGCCCGATGCCCCACGTCGCCGCTCCCGCGGCCGCGCCGATCGCGAGCATCCGCAAACCGCCGAACCACGCGTTCCGGCCTGAAAATAGGCTGATTGCGGCGCCCACGGCGTAGAGGACGGCGGCGGCCAACGCGCACGAAGCCAACAGCTGGCGATTCCCGAGATCGAATGCGAAGGGGACGAGCGGCACGAGCGCCCCGAGCGCGAACGCCGTGAACGACGCGATCGCGGCACCCATGGGCGAACCGAGGTCGTCGGGGTTCAAGCCCAACTCTTCGCGCGCCAACGTGTCGAGCGCGCGCTTCGGATCGCGGACCAAGATGCGCGTCATCGCGCGCGCATCCTCGATCGGCACGCCGCGCGCTTCGTAGATCAGTGCGAGCTCCTCGGCTTCCTCGTCGGGATAGCGCTCGAGTTCCTCGCGCTCTTCGCCGATCTGGTACTCGAACAGCTCGCGCTGCGACCGCACGGACACCCATTCGCCCGAGGCCATGCTGAACGCACCCGCGAGCAATCCGGCGACGCCGGCGACCAGCACAGTGCGCGGCTCCGCGCTCGCACCCGCCAAGCCGAGGATGAGGCTCGTGTTCGAGACGAGTCCGTCGTTCACGCCGAAAACGGCTGCGCGCAACGTGCCGCCCGATCCTGCGCGACGGTGACGCGCGCCGACCTCGTCGCGCGACGCAGGCATCACATGACCCTGCGCGAGCGGCATCGGTCCGATCGCGGACAGCCCGCGCACTTTCACTGCGGAGAGGATGCCGCGCGTGCGCTCGACGCCGAAGCGGCGCGTGAGGGCGACGGCGACCTTCGCTCGCGTCGACGGCGTGAAGCTAGGATCCTGGTTGCCCTGGGCGCGCACGTCGCCGAGCAAGATCGCAGCCTGCTCATCCGCCTTCGTGGCGAGCTCACGGAAGAGCTTGGCGCGTCGCGCCTCGTTCTCGGTGGTCGCGATCTGCCGGTAGATCCAGGCCGACTGCGTTTCCTCGCGCCAACGTTCGACGGCGGACATGCGGTGAGGATGGTGCCTGAGCGACGTGTCGCGTGATAGGGGCCGGTCCGATCGGAGTACGGAGCCTGGAACGGCCCCGACACATTCGCCACGGCTCGAACTGGATTGCGAGCACGGTTGCGAGGACCCCGACTCCAGCTTGCGGGGGTGGGCGACGACCTGATCCCGCATGGGCCTTGCGTCGTTCGACTCCTGGAGCGGAGCCTGCTCAGGCCCTCGCTGCTGCGCGCTTCGAGCGCGCGAGGCGCAACCAGTTCGACGGACTGCTCACGAGAGCGCGATAGCTCGTCCGACCCGCGACAATGTCAGCCATCGCGCGTGCGAGTGGAGCTCCCGCGCGTTCGAACAAGGCGCGCGTGATCCGCGGACGGCGATAGAGGACGTGGGCGAGCGCGCGTGCCACGCGCAGCTCGGGCACGATCTCGCGCGCGAGCGCACGCTCGTACGCACGCGACGCCTTCGTCCCGCTCGAGAGCACGCTCTCCGCCGCGAGTCGCCCGCTCCACAAGGCGAGCGAGATCCCCTCGGCCGTCACGGGATCCGCGAGGCCGGCGGCGTCGCCGACGAGCAGCACGTCTCCCCGTGTGAAACCACCCCGGCGCGGTCGCGTCGGGATCAGCCAACCGCGCGCCTCGCACTTACATCGATCGAGTCCGAGGCGCGCGAGATAGCGGTCGAGTTCGGCGCGCAAGCCGCTGCGGCGGCGCTCGGTCGAGAGCACGCCCGCCGAGAGGTGCGCACGCTTCGGGAACGTCCACGCGTAACCCGACGGCGCGTCGCCGAAATCGAAGACGGCGTTGTCGGAGCGATCAGCAAGCAATTCGGGCGCGATGTCGATCTCGGCCTCGATCGCGGGGATCGCTTCCAGGGGTTCGAGCCAACCGGCGAGTCTCGCGACAGGACTGTGCACGCCGTCCGCAGCGATCACGTACCGCGCGCGGACCGCGCCGTAGGAAGTCTGCAGTACGAGCTCGTCGAGCGAGGAGTCGAGGCCCGAGACTTCGCAACCGTCGCGCAATTCCGTGCCCGCTCGCGCTGCGGCTTCGGCCAGGCGCGCGTCGAGATCCGCGCGCATCGCGAGCTCGATCACAGGCTCGGCTTCCGTGACCGCGAACCGCAGATCGCCGTGGCGGATCTCGACGGTGTGACAGATGCGCTCGATGGGGAGGTCGATGCCCGCCGGCAAGTGCATGCGCGCTCGCGCGACCAAGCCGCCACCGCACACTTTCGGCCGCGGAAGTCGCTGCTTCTCGAGCAGGACGACGCGCGCTCCTCCGCGCGCGAGATGGATCGCGGCGTTGGTTCCCGCTGGCCCAGCTCCGACTACTGCGACGTCGAACGGCTCGTCCATCGTCAACGCGGGAGCGCTGGTCCCCACAACGGCGGGTCCGAGGTCTTCTTGTCCGTGAACTTCGGGACGCGCAGAAACGCGAGCGCGCTCTGCCCCAAGGATCCCGCGTGCACGTCCTTGCGTCGGTCCGTGCGAAACGCGAAGAGCACGCCGAGGTCTTCGCCGAGCACGCGAACCGTGGAATTGCCGAACTGCATCGGCTTCTCGCTCTCGTCGTGGAGGAGCACGGGGCTCTGCCAAGTCTCGAGATCGTGCGAGCGAACGAGGGTCAGCACGTTGGCTGGAGTCTCGAGTCCGGACGCCCCCGCGTCGCTGGACTCGATGCCCGTCGCATAGAAGTAGCCGTTACGGCCATTGCGCTGGAAGCGCCCCGCGAGCGCAGGCAAGTGCTTCCACGGGTTCGGTTCACGGTCGACGCGCAGACGCCACCCGTCTTCCGAGAGTTCGAGGATGCTCCTCGGCTGGGGCTCGTCCGCGCGTTCGATGGTGAGCTTCAGTGCCCCCTCGCCGCCACCGACGAATCGCATCGGACTGCCGTACCCGGAGGCGCCGATGCAGTTCGACGGCAGCTCACCAGACCAACGCCACGACGCCGGATCTTGCAGATCGGTGCCGAGTTCCGCGCTCGCGACGAGGACCTGCTCGCGCGTCTCGGAGCACGCCGGGATCAAGCTGCGACGGAATGCGCGCCACACACGACCCGCGTGAACGATCGTGGATTCGGTGGCGATCAGCCCATCGCTCCCGCGGATCTCGACGGGATCACTGAACGACGAAACGGCAGCATCCAAGGCGCGCAGCACGACAGGATTCCCGTACTCCGTCGCCGCGATCAACCACGCCGTCTTGCCGTCCCAGGCGAGCGTCGCGTCCTGGACGTCGGTGAAACTCTGCACGCGCTGCCAAGTCCGGCCAGCGTCGGTCGAACGCACGACGTTCGTTGCGATGCGCGTGAGTCGGTCGCCGATCAACTGGTAGCAGGCGACGTACGAGTCGTCGCTGACGCTCACCAGATCGATCCAATCGACGTAGTGCCCGCCTGCGACCGTGGGGACATCCACCTCGACCCACGGCACGGGCTCGGGCACTTGCTGCGCGCGAGCTGCAGTCCCGAGGAGGAGGAACCCGAGAACGGATGGGGGAGCGAGCATCATCGAGTGGCCTCGGCGGAGTCTACCCACGCGTCCACGCTCGGTGACCACCGCGTGACCGTCCGGGCCTGCGCAATTCCTACCCGGCTGTCACTCGTGGCCGGATGCGTGCGCCGTTTGATTCGGCGCACATTTCCGCGCGAGCAGCTCCGGCAACCGCCACACGTGTGCATCTCGAGGTGCGGGTTCGCGCGCAAGTCTTCGACTTGCACGAACGCACCGCGCTCGTGCGCCGCGAGCCGATCCTCGGCACCGCGATCCGTGCATGCGGCCCACATCCCACGGATCCGCGATGCGAGCTCGGCCCGCGACGCGCCCGCACGCAACGGCTCGCGCAGATCATGACCGTTCGTCGCATACCAGCACGTCAACCAACGGCCCTCCGCGGTCAAGCGACTGCGATCGTGTGCGAAACCTGCTGACCGGATAGCCGCGCGATGTCCACCGTGACCGACATCGAGCACATTCAGAACCGGAATGACCAACCCAAGGCGAAGCTGTGCGTGTCGGACCCTGTGTCGGTGAGCGTGTCCGCTCGAGCGTAGCCGACACGCAAGCTCTGCGAGCTGCCGAGCCTACCGCCGAACGAAGCTCCGTAGACCAGCGTGCTCTTCTCGTCGTCCTTCGGCACGTCGTCGACCGTGGACTCGCCACCCCACGTGTAGGCAGCTCCGAGTGCCGCCCAGTAGCTGCCCTGACCGAACGTCTTCACGACGTGTGCTTGAGTGGTGTACTGCAGATCTTGCTCGAGCTCGTTGCCGCCGAAGAACTTGTCGTTGCCGGTGAAGAACGACATCGAGCCGGTCAGTTCGTAGGACCATTCGCCGTGCGTGTGCAGCACGCCCAACTGAGGCGCGATCCTGAATCGGTTCGCGCCCAGGTTGATCAGCTTGTCCTCGTAGTACTCGCCGAGAGGCAAACGAATCTCGAGCGCGGCGCCCACCGTGGTCTCGATGGGGTGCTGTTTGCGGTACTCCATGAACTCCGCCCCCGACAGCGCTGGTGCGCCGATCAGATTGGTCGAGAGCCTCACGACGGGATCGGCCAGGCCGTCGCGGTCCACCGAGCGTCGCTCGCCGTCGAGCAAGCCGTCCCAAGACCCACTCTGGAGCGGGACGAGGACGTCGATGCGAGCCGTGTGATCCGCGATGCCGAAGTAGCGCGTGAAACCGAGAACGGTGGTGTGTATGTCGACGCCGGCATCCTCGATACGCAGCACGGGATCCAAGCTCAGATCACCCGTCGTGTACGCATAGTTGATCGCGAACACGTTCGTGCCCGTCGGCAAATGAGTCCACCGACGTGGCTCGAGGTCTTGCGCGCTGCACAGCGCGGACACGCACATCCACGGGACGAGGACTTCCCACCTCATCCAGCGGATCAACGGTCGCATCGCTCGGATCGTCGGGAGCATCTCACTTGCCGTCAAGCTCGGCGCGGGATGCCGGCCGTCTCCGCAGCGAGAGGCGGGTTGCTTTCGGCACGGCACACGCGAACGATCGAGTCCGCGGAGTCCATGCGAGACAGGAACCCGCCCGTCATCCACCGCGCGTGTGCATCTCGAGGTGCGGGTTCGCGCGCAAGTCCTCGACTTGCACGAAGGCGCCGCGCTCGTGCGCCGCGAGACGATCCTCGGCACCGCGATCCGTGCGCGCGGTCCACGTCCCGCGGATGCGAGATGCGAGTTCGGTCCGCGACGCACCCGCGCGCAGTGGCTCCCGCAGATCGTGACCGTTCGTCGCGTACAGGCACGTCAACCAACGGCCGTCCGCAGTCAAGCGGCTGCGATCGCACGAGCGACAGAACGGCTGCGTCGTCGAGGCGATGATCCCGAACGTCGTGCCGTCGGGGAGGAGGAAACGCTCGGCCGGCGCGCTGCCGTCTTCGTGGATCGGAACGGGCGTCCCGTACTGCTCGCGCAGCGTCGTGAGCACTTGCTCGCGCGTCACGACCTGATCCATCGTCCAACGCGTCGCGCCACCGACGTCCATGTACTCGATGAAGCGCAGTTCGGCGTCGACGGAGCGTGCGAACTCGTAGAGGGGAACGATCTCGTCGTCGTTCGTGCCGCGAATCAGCACCGTGTCGAGCTTGATGCGCCGGAACCCGGCCGCGCGCGCGGCGCGAATTCCATCGAGGACTTTCTCGTGGCCGTCACGGCGCGCGAGCGTGCGGAACGTCGTCGGTCGCATCGTGTCGAGGCTCACCGTCACGCGATGCAGGCCGGCGGCCTTCAGGTCCTCGGCGAACTCCGCCAGCAAGATCCCGTTCGTCGTCAACGCGATGTCGCGCAACGCCGGCTTCTGCGCGAGCAACTTCACGAGCAGGGCGATGTCGCGGCGCAAGAGCGGCTCGCCGCCGGTCAAGCGCACGCGCTCGACGCCGACGTCGATGAACGCATCGACGAGCTTCGCGATCTCCTCGAAATCGAGGATGTCGGCGCGGGGAAGCCAGCGGTACTCCTCCTCGGGCATGCAGTACGCGCAGCGCAGATTGCAGCGGTCCGTGACCGAGAGGCGGAGGTTCTTGACCGGCCTGCCGAGGGTGTCGAGCGCGCTCATCGGACCGCGCATTGTGGCCGAGATCGGGTCCGCGCAGAAGGGCCGCGGCGATCAGCTCGAGGGAAGCACGCCATCGACCGTGTGACCGAGGCCCGTGAGCGCGTTGCGCGCCGCCTCGAAGTCTCCGGCTGTCACGAGCAACCAATCCGTGTCGTAGGTCGAGATCACGAAAACGGGCACTTTCGCGGCCGCGAGAGCGCCGCAGAGGCTGGTCAGGAGCCCGATCGTCGT
>JAYTBY010000319.1:0-1794 GCA_043736755.1 Planctomycetota bacterium
GAACTCGAGGTCGAGGCGGGCCTGACCACGCGCTTCGAACTCGCGCTCGAGCGAGCGCTCGAAGTCCCGCTCGTCCTCGTCGGCGCGGATCCGCAGGACTTCACGATCGAAGCACGTGGCGCGGAGGGTCGTCTACTCCGGCGCTTGCGCATGGGACTCGACTCGACCCACGATCGACTCGAGCTTTCGATCCACTTGCCCATCGGTCGCGCGGTGCTCGAAGTCCGCTCGGGCGAGGATCGCGTCGGAAGGGTCGAGCTCGACGTGACCGCCGGATCGCACGCGAATCCGACCGAGATCGTGCTGCGCAAGGCGCCGTGATCCACGGGGATCGTGAATGCGATCGCAACGACGAACGCATCCGCACGTGACGTTTCGTGCCGCGCCGTCCGGCTGTTAGCTTGCTCGCGCCGAACGCGATGGAACACGAGCACGAGATCGACGAGTTGGAACCGGACGCGGACGGATCGGGCACCGCACCCCGCGACGTCGCCTCCTCGACAGCCGCCCCCTCTGTCGTCGAACCCGCTGCCGAATTCGCGGCAGTCGAACCCTCCGCCCCGCGGAAGACCCCGCCCGCGTTCGCCGACGGAACCGCGCGACGTCTCGAACCCGGGTGGATCGCCGTCTCGCGTTTCGGCGCGCTCATCACCTGGTCGATCCTCGGACTCCTCGCGTTCGGCGTGCTCGGCATCGTGGCGCTCACGGGCAAGATCCCCTTCCCGCTCTTCGCGATCCTGACGTTCGCACTCCTCGCGTTGGTCGGCGCGGTCCTCGTCCTCGCTGCGCTCTGGCCGAAGTGGGAGCACGCGCGCGCCGGCTATCGACTCCTCCCGGATCGCATCGAGTGTTGGAACGGCCTCGTGTGGCGTCGCTCGATCTCGGTGCCGATTTCGCGCGTGCAATACACCGACGTGAAGCAGGGTCCCGTCCAGCGCAAGTACGCGATCGCGACGCTCGTCGTGCACACAGCCGGCACGCTCGGTTCCGACATCGAGTTCCCGGGGCTACCGCCCGATCTCGCGAACGAGGTGCGCGATTGGCTCGTGGGCGAGACGGGCTCCGATGCCGTCTGAGTCGCGCGCGAACGAGCGACGTCTCCATCCGGCGTCGCTCGTCTTCCGCATCGTGCGGCATGCGCGCGGACTGCTCTTGCCCGCGGCCGCCGTCTTTTTCTTCTCGCGCGGCGAGTCGTGGCAAGTGTGGGCCGCGGTCGGCTTCCTGCCGATCGTCCTCTTCGACGTCTTTCGCTACTTGACGCTGCGTTGGCGCTACGAGGCGGACGAGCTCGTCGTCAAAGAGGGCTGGATTTTCCGCACGGAACGGCATGTTCCCTACGCGCGCATCCAGAACGTCGATCTGAAACAGAACGTGCTGCACCGCGCGTTCTCGGTCGCGGAAGTCACGATCGAAACGGCGGGGGGCATGGAAGCCGAGGTGTCGCTCTCGGTCGTGAGCCTCGCGTCGTACGAGGAATTGCGGGAGCGGGCTTTCACAGGACGCGCGGCAGCGCGGACTGCACAAGCATCTTCCGGCGCGTCGACCGCCGGCGACGCGACATCCCTTTCTCCCGCTCTCTCCGCCTCCGCCCCCGAACTCCTCCTCGAACTCTCCGCGCTCGACATCGTCCTCCTCGGCGTCCACCCCGGCCGCGGTCTCGCGATCCTCGCGATCGGCTGGGGCCTGATGCACGAATACGGCCTCTTCGAAGGCTTCGTGGACGAAGCCGAACACTTGGCCGAGGGCGCGGATCCGTCGGCCGCCATGATCGGCATCGGAGGCGTGCTCCTCATC
>JAYTBY010000320.1:0-8812 GCA_043736755.1 Planctomycetota bacterium
CACGTGCTCGGGCTCCCACATCGACGGCCACGCGCGATTCATGTCGTAGCCACCGACTTCGTCCTCGTTCACGCGGCCGTCGCCGTCGTCGTCGAGGCCCTCTTCGCCCAGCGGAATCCAGTCGCCGCGTCGACCTGCGTCGTTCGTCGGCACGGGAACGAGGATGCGCGCATCGTCGGGATCGAGGCGGTGCGTGCCGCGCCCCGGAACGAACTTGCGCATCTGCGTGATGTGACCGTTGCCGTCGAGATCGTTCGGGGGATCCTCGTCGAGGCGACCGTCGCGGTCGTCGTCGGTCGGTTGCACGCCCGTGCGTGAGCTCGACGAATCGTGCGCGCGCTGGAACCAGTGTGCGCGGCCGTCGGGGTTCACGAGCGGCAGCAGGTGGAAGACGGAGCCGTCGAGAAGCTCCTTCACCAGCGGTTCAGCCCTGTTTTCGAGCAAATACCAGGCGACGTAGAGCACCGCCTCGCCGCCCTGGACCTCGTTGCCGTGGACGTTACCGTCGATCCACATCGAGGGTTTGTCGTCGTCCGGTCCGGTCGAGAGATCGGAGAGCGTGTACACGCGCATGGCGCGGCCTTCGACGCTCTGACCGATGTCCTCGTGACGCAGCAGGTCGGGGAACGCCGCCTCGAGCCGCGCGAAGTGCGCGTGGATCTCGGGCTCGTCGTACAGGCGGTTCCATGCGATCTCGACCTTCGGACGCGAACCGACGGGCGTACCCGGGAATCCGCTCTGGAACTGAGTCACGGCGAGAAGCATCGAGAGCATCATCGGGCGGCCTCCGGCACGACGCGGACGGAACCTGCGGAGTCGGTGTCGACCGCGATCGTGATTCGATCGACAGACGGCGCGCGGACGATCCACGCGAGTTCGCGGCGACCGCCTGATCCTGCGAGGTCCGAGACGAGTTCTTCACGCGGACCGGCGATGAGCACTGCGCCCTCACCGAATTCGAGGCGTACACGCGCCGGTCGTAGCGATCGCGCACGTTTGGCCAGCGCGCTCTGCAAGGGGAGCATGCTCTCGTTCGCGATCACGGCTTCGATGCGCCACGTGTCCGCGCCGAGTGACCGAGCAACGACGTCGCGGACGGTGACGCGCGGCAGCGCCGAACCGAGTTCGACCAAGAATGCCCGCGTTTCATCGGCGATCTCCACACGCATCTGTGGCGGCGGCTCATGCAGCGCGAAAGGCGCGAAACCGCCGACTTCGACGTGCTCGAAGTCCGGATGCTCGATGCGCGTCCACGGACGGAACCCCGCGACCTCCGGGTGCGCGTCGAACCAACGCAGTCGCTTCGCGTCGTCCGATGGTTTCGGCTCCTCCGACTTCTTCGGATCCGCGGGCTTTTCAGCCGGTTTCGCGGCACTCGGGTCCAGAGCCTTCTCGGGTACCTTCTCGTCGAGCGGCACGGACCAGGGCGCGATGTTCACTGTCCACAGTCCACGCTGCGACTGGATCCAGGCCTGGAACGTGCCCGCGTCGCGTGTCTCGGTTTTCGAACTCGTGCCGCCGAGCGCCTTCCAGCGTCGACCTAGTTCCGCGTAGACGTCGGCGTCGACCGCGGGGATTCCATCAGACGGATTCGCGCTGCGGCGACCGGCGTCTTCCTTGACCTTGGGCTTCTCGGCGAGGCAATCGAGCATCCCGTACGTCACGACGAGCGCAATGTCCGAATGCAGCAGCACGAAGTCCGCCAGCGCCCGCGCCTCGGTCGCCTCGGTCGGGTACCGCCCGGATTCGCTGGCATGCTCGACAAAGCCTTGCGGGAAGTTGCGGTTCACCAGCCCATCGTTCAGCGGATCCTCGCCCGCTTCGCCATCGCCGTCCGCGTCGCGTGATTCGACGATCCACTTCCACCGACCGCGCTGGCCCTTCGACGCGTCAGCCTTCACGAGCACGCGCGGATCCGTCGGGTCCTCGAGCCATTCGCCCTCGGGGTGGAGGACGCGCATCCAGCCGATCACGCCATCGCCGTCGATGTCTAGAGGACCGTCCTCGCCGTTCCGGCCGTCGCGATCGTCGTCGACGCCCAAAAGCGTCGCATCGAGTGCGCTGAGCGGGGCATTCGTGCGGTGCTCCGCCGCGTCGGGGTTCGCGCGGGGCACGAGGTACAACGTCATCGATTCGAGGAACGTGCGCGCATCCTCGTCGGTCGCCGCGCGCATCAGCAAATCGCGCGCATGGTCGAGGACGAGGTCGCTCGTCCAGGCGAGTTCCGCGTCGAGCGCCGCGACGACGAGGATCGCCGGCCGTCCCGGCGCGACGGGGCCGCGCGCGAGGCGCAGCGCATCGATGCGCCTGCCGCCGCGCGAAGCTCCGACCGGCAGGACCGTCACGTCATTCGAGTGCGCTACGCGGATCTCCTCGACGGCGCGCTCGAGAGCGGCGTGGTCGAGCACGCGGATGCGCGGCGTGGTGCTGGGTGACTCGGATTGCGCCGCGAACGAGGCGGCGCCGAGCGCGGCAACGCACGCGGCCTGGCGGAAGTGGGGCAGTGTTTCGAACATGGGGATGGAGAGCCTAGCGGCTCGACCGAAGCGGTGGAGCATTCATGGGTTCTCGCGACGCTGAACGGAGCAACTTGGATCTCAAGAGCGGACTCCATTGCTGCTGGACGACCTGCACGACCTGCACGCCGCTCGCCCGATCCCTATCCAGCTTCAACGTCTCAGAAACGCGCCGATTTCGTCGATGCGCGCCGTGACGTCCGCTTCGCCGATCGCGATGAGCCCGGCGATGTAGTCGGTCTGGAACATGACCATCGACAGGAAGTCGTTCGAACGCGCTTCCCGCGTGCCCCATCCGCGCGTCAGAAAGCGGAAGGCGAAGGGGAGGCGTGCCTCGAACTGGTTGGCTAGCGTTCCAAGGTCGCGCGACGGACGCAGGACGAAGAGGTCGATAGGGCGCAGCGCGCCGCGGCGTTCCACGGGCAAGGCCTCGATGAGGTCGTTCACGCGCCGCGCCGACAGCGCATCCGCGTCGAACGAGTCGAGGAACACCGCGTTCATGAGCACGCCTGCGATCTGCGCCGGCGGTGGATACGGCGCTGGTCGCACGGTTGCGAGCTCGACTTCGGGCGCCGCGTGCCGCGTCGAGATCGCCAGGATCTTCGACGCGCCGAGGTGGATCGCCGGCGAGAGCGGAGCTGTCAGTCGGATCCCGCCGTCCCCGTACCAGCGACCTTCGATCGGCACGGCCGGAAAGAACAGCGGCAGCGAAGCCGAGGCCAGGACGTGATCGACACAGAGGCGTGTGCGTTCACCGACGCGGTGATCGCGGTTCCAGAGCGGCGTGTCGCCGCCCTGAACCCACGTGACCGATCGTCCGCTCGTGTAGCAGGACGCCGTGATCGCCACGGCCTGGAGATCGCCACGCGCGAGGTTCGTTTCGATGCCGGCCATCGAGCCATCAGGAGCGCACAGCGTGCGTGCGAGCAAGTCCCGCAGCGGTCGTGTGTCAACGAATGCGCTCGCGCGCGACGCGCGAATGAGGCCGCCCGACATCAATCTGAGGCCGGTGCGCGAGACGTTCCTCGCGAGGCCGAAGGTGCCGATCCGGAAGACGTCCTCCGCGCGCAGGTCGCGCCACATGCGGCGCAATCCATCGACCTTGTCCGCGAACGGCTCCGTGTGTGTCGCGAGCCAGGCAGCGTTGATCGCGCCGGCAGAGACGCCAGTGACGATCGGGGGAGCGAGCTCGGGAAAACGGCGAGAGATTCCACGCAAGACGCCGGCCTGGTACGCCGCGCGCGCACCGCCTCCCGAGAGCACCAGCGCGAGTTTGCCCGACACCGTCCGAATCGTAGCGGCTGTCGACCTCGGCACGAACAGCGATCTCCCCCGCTAGGATGCGCGCGATGTCGAGGAGTGGGACGGACGGCTCGAGTTCGAAGACTCTGCGCGAGTTCCCCTGGCTGGCCGTCCTCGTCGCGATGGCGATCGCTAGCGCGCTGAGGTTGCCCGGACTCCTCCAGGATCCGTGGATCGACGAGATCTGGTCGTGGGGACTGGCGCGCAGTCGTGCGAGCGCGCTGGACATCTTCTCGATCCGTACTTCGAACAATCACACGCTCAACACGCTCTGGATCTGGCTCGTCGGCGACCGGCCGGACTTCATCCTGTACCGACTGCCGGCGTTCGTGGCGGGTGTCGCGTGTGTTCCGCTCGCGGCCACGATCGCGGCGCGTGCCGGGCGGAACGCGGCGCTCGCGGCCGCGGCGATCATGACCATCGCCTATCTGCCGATCGTCTATGCGAGCGAAGCGCGCGGTTACTCGATGATGCTCTTCGCCTCGCTCGCGACTCTCGAGAGCGCTTGGAGGTGGATCGAAGGCCGTGGGGCTCGCTGGCTCGCGGCGAGTTGGATCTGTGCCGCAGTGGGACTCTTCTCACTGTCGCTCTTCGTCGTCGGGTGGGCCGCGATGGCGATCGGGTTGTGCGCGCGCATCCTGGGCGAGCGCGAGTCAAGGCCGTCCGCGCGCATCGCCCTGTTCGTCGGTCCGCCGATCGCGCTGTTCGTCGCATGGTGGTTCATGAACGTGCGCCACGTCTTCAACTCGGGCGCGCCGCCTTGGAAGCTCGTCGGGATCCTCGGGGACACGGCGGTCGCGGCATTCGGATTGCCCAGCAGCGGCTGGGCAATCGTGCTGGGAGCCCTGCTCGCGCTGGCCATCCTCCTCGTGGACGTCTTCCATCTCGCGGCGCGGCGCGATCGCGCCTGGATGGTGCAACTCGGCGTCGTCGTGCTCGCGCCTATCGCGACTGTCGCGTGGCTGTCGGACGAGTACTTGGCACCGCGCTACTTCCTCGTGCCCATCGCGTTCTGGTGCCTGTCGTTTGCGCGCGTCCTCGGGCGCATCGCTGACGTGGGGCGCGCTGGCACTCTCCACGCCGTCACGCTCTTCGCACTTTTCGCCATGGGAAACGCCGTGCTCGTCGTGCCGTTCGCGGAAGTCGGTCGCGGCACGATCGGCGCACTCGTGCGGCGCATGGCCGAATCGAGCTCGGTGAACCCGATCGTCATCACCAGCAACTACGACTTCAACGTGGGCGCGTTGATCGAATGGCACGCCCGTTCCTTGCCACGTGGGCGGTCGATGCGCTACGTGCCGCAGAAGGAGCTCGGACCCTCGGGTGCAGACTATGTGGTGTTCGACCAGCCTCGATTCGAATCGGATCCGCCCGCTTCGATCCGAGCGGGGTCGACTCTCTACCAGCTGTTCGCCATCACACGACGCGAAGGACCGTGCGGAACGGATTGGGCCGTGTACGAGCGCTCGGCTCGCTGATACGGCACCGGTCAGGCAGTGATCGCGCTGGGTAGTCGCCGTACACCGGTCCGCGTCGCGAGTTCATCGCTCCACGCGATGGCGCGCTCGAGGGTCGTGACGAGGTGCACCTGCTTCGAATCCGGGAGTCGTCGCCGCGCTTCCTCCAGAGGCAGGTCTTCGCCCCACAATCCCACGAGCAACTCGATACGCACATCGAGGGACAGGAGCCGCTTGCAGATCGACCGGACGTGCAGGAAGTGAGTCGGCACGACCGACGAGACGACCACGGCGTCGTACTCGCCGCGTTCGATCGCTACGAGAACCTCGGACAACAGCCGCTCGGGAGGTGCGACGCTCGCGCGGAACCCACGTGCCTCGAGCGCCCGGGCCAGGAGTCGGCAGGCGACGGCGTCGAACGCGTCACGCGCCGGCAAGCAGAGAACGCGCAGGTTGGCTGTTCGAGGATGCGCGGCCTGCGCGTGCGGTAGATCCTCGAGTTCGCCGATCAGGTCTTCGGCCAAGGCACCGATCCGCGCGTGCGCCTCGCCATCGATCCGACTCTCCGCAAATGCGACCCCAGCCATTCCAAGGGCCGGTAGCAGCAGGCGATCGGCCGTCTCGATGCTCGAACCGCTCGCACTCTCCTCGCGCAGGATCTCCCACGCTTCCTGCGAATCGTTCGCGAGCAGTCGGTGGTGGAGGCGCGAACTCGGCGGCAGCGCGTGCTCCTCGCGGAACAGGAGGTCGAGGAAGTGCAGGCTCGGGAATCGCTTGCCAACGACCAGCATGCATACGCTGAGGGGCGTCGCGAGGACGAGCCCGATCGGTCCCCAGATCCACGTCCAGAACGCAGTGGAGACGAGCAATGCGAACGGCGAGATGCCGGTGCAGGCGGCGTAGAGCTTCGGCTCCATGACGTTGTTCGTGATGATCTCGAGGCTGATCAACACTCCAGCCGTCATCCACGTCTGCCCCCAACCGTTCGAACTCGCGAACGACACCAGGATCGGCGCGACCGTGGATATCGTTGGCCCGAGGTAGGGCACGAATCGCAGCGTCGCGCCGAGCAGACCCCATACGAGAGGGTTCGGCACGCCGATCCACCACAACGCGAGGCCCATCGCGATGCCGTGGATTCCGTTCACGAGCATCTGTCGGCGGAGGTAGAGGCTCACGCGCGACGAGGCCTCGTCCGCTGCGCGGGACATGATGAGGATGTCGTGCGCCCCGGCGAGCGCGAGCAATCGGTCGCGCAGATCCTCCCAGCTGACGAGGATCACGAACGCGAGGAGGAAGACGATCGCGAAGACCGCCCCGAATTCCACCAGCGAACTCAACGCGTCGGGGATCGCGCCCCAAGATTCCGAATCGGACGGGGTGGGGGCCGTCGTGACCGGCCTTGTCGGGGGTGCGTTCACCGTATCGACGGCACTCGTCAAGTCGTGGCCGAGGTCGCGTACCGTGTTGTTCGCTTGCTCGAGCATGCCGCCGAACGTCGAGCGCACGTCCGCGGCCTTCGCCCGGACGTTGGCGCGGTACTCGGGCATCTCAACCACGAAGTTCCGCACTTGGCCGACGAGCACCCAACCCAGGCCGGCCGCGACCGAACTCACCACGAGCACGGTCGCGATGGTCGCCGCGATCCGCGGCAAGCCGACTCGTTCCAAGCGCCGCACGAGGGGCGCGAGGGCGAACGCCACGAACACGGCCAGCGCCACGGGAACCAGGAAGTCGCGCGCGAAATACAGCATCGCGACGACGCTGCAGCCCACGATCCACGCCGTGGCCCGGTTCGACGAGAGTTTCGTATCCATGCGAGTCATCCGGCTTACGGGACGCGCACCATCGGTTCAGATGGTGAGAACGAGCGCAAAAGGGGCGGCGGGCAGCACTGTGCGAATGCCCCCCCGGGAACTCGCTGGGCCACCCGCCGCGTACGGTGCATGGCGATCAGGCCCTCGACGTGCTTCTCCCCAGGATGGCGAAACCACCGCCGGCTACCACGAGTGCGGCCCCACCGATCAGGTACCACATGGTCTTGTCGGTGTACCGACCCGTGACGCCTTCCGAGATGGTGTCGGACACTGACTCGGATGCGTTGAACCCGAACGCCAAGAGGATGGCTCCGACGACGACGAGAATGATGCCTAGGATCGATTTGGACATAGCGGTCTTGGTGGGGAAAGTGTCCGTGGATGTGGGAGACGCGACGGGTTCGATCAGGGAACGTGGTGCGGATCTGGACGCGAAATCAAAACCGTCGCGTGAATGGTTCATGCTGGCGAGCGGAGTTCGTCTCCGCTGGCGAGCACGTGTGCGAGAAGTCAGAGCAAGCTGTGTGCCGCTCCTGGTTCGCTGGCGAAACCCTCGAACCTGCGTTCCCATCAAGGCAAGAACTACAAAGTGCCTCGACTGCGGCCCACTCGAATCCTGCTTCGCCAATGCAAGGACGCGCGTCGTGTTTCCACGCAGTGCGTCTCTGATCGAGCTTCGGCGGATCAGAAGCCGAAGAGCAGTCCAACCTCGAGAGAATGTTGTTCGGTTTCGAGATCGAAGCTCGAATCGCCGATCCCGTCGTCGATTTGGGCATCGTCGATGTTCAGGAACCGGTAGCCGGCGTGGATCGAGAGACTCTCCGTGAAGCTCCAAGCCAGACCAGCTCGGAGTTGCCATGCCAGGAACGGTCCATCTTCGTCGTCGAAGTCGTTCACGGAATCGCTCGTGGTCCCGATATCGAGCCAGGCCATTCCGATGCCCGCGCCGCCGTAGATCGAGAGACGGTCTCCGAGTCGGAAGTCCACGATGCCGTTGATTAGCGCGCCCGCGACCGAGACGTCGCTGATCGCTTGGAGAGTACCGGTGTCACTCACGTCCGAGTCCGTCCAGATTCCGTCCAATTCCAGCGCGAACCCTAGGCCGTTTTCTTGCGCTCCGAATCGTTGACCGAGACCAAGCGAGAGCAGATAGCCCTCGTCGAAATCGATCTCCTCCCCCGGACCATCCGAGTTCGAGGTCGTCACGAAGCCGCCCGTGGCGCGGAGATAGAAGCCGCTCGAGTCGTGCTCTCCAACATCCTCCAGTCTCGTGGTCGGCAGGAGGGGCTCGACGGCGTAGTCCGTTGTGAGAAGGGTCTGCGCCGTCGGGCAAGTCGGAGAGTTGGCCGACTCGGTCGTTGCAATCGGCGCGAAGAGGGTTGCTGCGATGAGAGGAAGAACGGTCATGATTCGTGTGTGCTCGCGTGAGTTGGATGGGAACCGCAACAGCCGGATGAGAGACGGCTCTGATGCGAGGAAGTCCTCGATCCAGGCAACCTGCGTGCCGTGCAAGTTCTGCGATCGACTTCAGCGCCGATCGGACGGCACCGGCTCGACGACGAGCGAACAGTCGGGTGCCACGACACGGAGGCTCACGATCGACCGTTGCCTGGACTCGGCCGCTGATCAGGCTGCGAGTCGTCGGATTTCTTTTTCTCCGCGGGCATGGTCAATCCGATGAGCTTCAACATGTCGGGCAGGAAACGAACTCCGAAGGCGG
>JAYTBY010000321.1:0-3989 GCA_043736755.1 Planctomycetota bacterium
TCTTGTCGCGCGCGCGGAAGAACCGTCCTCCGGTCCGCTTCGCGATCTCGCGCATCTCCGTCGTGTCGATCTCTTGATCGGAGTAGCCCGGGCGTCCCAGGAAGTCCGGCCGATACAGGTAGCGGCCGGCGAAGATCGTGTAGACCTTCACCTTCTCTCGCGCGGCGAAGTCCGCGGCTTCGAGCGGCGGCACGTGGAAGACGTTGTTCTCGCCGTCCGTGAGGAGGACGACGACTTTCGACTTGGCTTGGGTCTGCCCCAGGAGCTGAACGGCCTTCGCGAGCCCCGACCCGATCGCGGTGCCGTTCTCAGACGGATTCTGCGCGACCTGGAGGCCGTCGATGAAGCCCCTGATCGCGTCGACGTCCAGCGTGAACGGACACAAAAGCTGCGGGTACATCGCGAAGACGACGAGCCCGACGCTGTCGGCGGCGCCCTCAGAATCGTTCATGCGACGGGCGGCGAATTCGCGCACGACCTCCTTCACGACCTCGAGGCGATTCTGCCCCTGCGCCAAATCCTCGGCGCGCATCGAATCGGAACGGTCGATGACGAGCGCGATGTCGACGCCTGCGCTCTTCGTGGACGATTCGACGCTGCCGCGCAGCGGTCGTGCCAACGCGATCGCCACCCCGGACAGTGCCGCGACTTGCAGAACAGGAACGAGCCAAGAGAGACGCTGACGCACGGAGCGCGGCGGACGCGCACCTTCGAACGACGGGAATCGGGCGCGCGCTCGGCCCGAACGACCCACGAACAGGAGGACGATGCCGAGCGGCACGAGCACGAGAAACCACGGGTTCGAAAGCGAATACGCGCCGAAGAGCTTCCAGCCCTCTTCGGCCGCGCTCTTCACGGGCACCGACGCGTCGACCACGAGGAGGAGAGCGTTCACGCGGCCTTCCTCGGTGCAACGGCTTCCACGATCGCGCGCGCGTCGGCCAAGGCCTCGTCGGTCGCAAAACGCGTCGGCTGCTCGCCCGCGTACTTCACGCGCTCGGCGCGTTCGACCAGTCGACTCGCGGCCGAACGAGCCGATTCCGGGATGCGTGTGTCGTTCGACACGAGCGCCAGCCACTCCTCGTCGGTACGCGAAGCTCGATTCTCCGCTGTCGCAGCGTCGACGGCGCCACGCGCGATCCGTGTGAGGGCGAAGACGACGTCGCGGTTCGCGGCGGTGTCACGCGCATCCGCCGTGAGTCGCTCCAGTTCGTCGGCCGCAGTCGGGAGCGGCACCGGTCGCGCGCGCAACCTGCGCCGGCGCACGATTCGAAATGCGAGTGCTCCACCAAGGAGTGCGAACAGGACGCTCCCGATCACCACCAGTCGCAAGCCACCACCCGTCCATTCGACGGGCTCGCGGAATCCCTTCATCGGACGCGGCGCGTCTTCGCCCGCCTGCAGGGCCTGGGCGACGAGGGGAGCGGGGCCGGTGGCCAAGATCTTTTGCGGCGCGCCGTCCACGGTGAACGACACCTCGATCGTCGGCAACTGCGCCTCGCTCTCGAGTGCGAACGCGCGCCAGGACGTGGTTTCGATCAGCGTTCCGGGCGCATCCGGTTTCGCCTCGCGACGCGTGCCCAGTGCCTCGAGGAAGACCCACGAGTCTTTGACTCCGGGCTCGATCTTCGGCGGCTCGACCAGAATCGCCGATGGCCGCTCGATGACCAGGGAGACGACGACGGGTTCGCCGATCTGTGCAATCTTTGGGTCGAGGACCACGATCGCACGGACGTCCGCTGCGAGGAGGAGTGCGAACATCGCGATCATCGCGCCGCTCCCTTGCGCGCCGCGCGGCGGCGGAAGAAGCCCGCGACCGGTTCGCCCAACTCTCCGCCCGCATCGAGATCGATCACGTCGGCCCGCGCGCGCGCGAGGTCGCGGTCGATGCGCTTCCGGCGTTCCTCAGCGCGCGCACGCCAAGCTGCGCGAACGCTCCGTGAATCGGTGTCGACTTCGAGGCGCGCGCCCGAACCGATCTCCTCGAACTCGACGAGACCCGCGCGCGGCAGATCGCGCTCGAGCGGATCCGTGATGCGCACGGCGATCACGTCGTGGCGGATCGACAAGCGCCGCATCGAATCGACCCACTCGTTGCCGCCCGAGAAATCGGACACGACGAACACGACCGACCGGCGCCGCAACGTGCGCTCCGTGTGATGGAGCGCTTTCGCGAGGCCGCTCGCACCCGACGCGGTACGCGGAGCCAAGACTTCGCGCACGATCCGCAGCACATGACCCGTGCCCTTGCGCGCGCGCAGGTGCAGACCGGGCTCGTCACCGAAGAGCAGCAGTCCGACGCGATCTTGATTCCGCAACGCCACGAAGCTGATCAAGGCCGAGAATTGCGCCGCACTCTCGCGCTTCGTGCGCAACCGCGTGCCGAAGTCCATCGCGCGACTCGTGTCGACGAGGAGCTCGATCGAGAGTTCGCGTTCCTCCGCGTACGACTTGATGAACGGCTCGCCCGTACGCGCCGTCACGTTCCAATCGATGCGGCGCACGTCGTCGCCCGGTTGGTACGCGCGCACTTCGCTGAACTCGAGGCCTTGGCCGCGGAAAGTACTGCGATAGCCGCCCGAAAGCGCCGTCGTGACCAGACGGTGCGTCCGAAGGCGGATGCGCCGCACGCGCGCCGCGAGATCGCTCTCGAGGAGCGGCCCGCGCTGCTCTCTACTGGATCCCCCGTCGGGTCGGACGACGTCGAGCATGTTCAAGGAACCGGGACGGTCTCCAGGACGCGGCGCACGAGCGCGTCCGACGTGAGGCCTTCCGCCTCGGCTTCGTAGGTCGGTGTGACGCGATGCCGCAGCACTTCGAGCGCGACCGCCTTGATGTCGCCCGGCGTCACGTACGTCCGGCCAGCGAGCAAGGCGTGCGCGCGCGCGCACAACGCGAGCCAGATCGTGCCGCGCGGACTGGCGCCGTATTGGATGCGTCCTTCGAGCTCCGCGAGCCCGGCGCGCTTCGGATCTCGTGTCGCGAGGATGATCGCGACGACGTACTCCGCGAGCCGCTTGTCGAGCGTGATCCGATCGACGACAGCGCGCGCAGCGGCGATTTCCTCGAGACCGACGACCGCACGCGCTTCGATCAACGGCTTGGTGCTGGCCATGCGCTCGAGGATGGCGAGCTCGTCCTCGCGGCCGGGGTATCCGACGACGACCTTCAACGCGAAGCGGTCGAGCTGCGCCTCGGGGAGCGGATACGTGCCCTCCTGCTCGAGCGGGTTCTGCGTCGCGAGAACGAGGAACGGCTTCGGAAGCGGGAAGGTCGTCCCGCCGATAGAGACCTGACGTTCCTGCATCGCCTCGAGCAACGCCGACTGGACCTTGGCCGGCGCGCGGTTCACTTCGTCGGCCAGGACGAAGTTGGCGAAGAGCGGCCCCTTGCGCACGGTGAACGAACCGGTCTTGGCGTCGTAGATCTCGGTGCCGACGAGATCCGACGGGAGGAGGTCGGGCGTGAACTGGAGTCGCGCGAACGACGCGCGGACGCCGCGCGCGAGGCTCGACACGGCCAGGGTCTTCGCCAGGCCGGGGACGCCCTCGAGCAGCACGTGACCACCGGTCAGGATGCCGATCAGAAGGCTCTGCACGAGGCCTTGTTGGCCCACGACGACCTCGCCCAGCGAGGCGCGCAGGTCCTGGGTCCAAGCCGCGTGGCGCTGAAGTTCTTCGGCTACGGGAGCAGGGGCGGTGGTGGTCATCCGGTCAGGCCTCGTGGATAGCGGACGCGCCGACTACGGCGTGTCGGCCTCCGATGTTGGCCCAGCAGGATAACGAGGACGCCGCGCGGGGCGTGCGTCCCGAACGGCGTTCGTACGCGGCGCGAAGGGAAGGGAAGGGTCGGTGCCCCTGAGCCACGCATCCGCCCAGGAACACGGTGCTGCCGTTCGCGGGGATCAAGGGGCACGGCCCTCGAGCCGACCATCGAGATCGGGGTGCTCCCCCGGTCGATCGAGCCCGAGGAGCCACAGCCCGCGTTCC
>JAYTBY010000322.1:0-3987 GCA_043736755.1 Planctomycetota bacterium
CACGGCGACTGTCGACTGGCGCGTCGAGGTCGAGCAAGCGCGCACGAAACCGCCGCGCGGTTGGTTCCAGGGCGAACGCGGGAAGTGGGTCCATCGCGAGAAGGGTGACGCGACCTCGACTTCGTCCACGTCCGGCGAGACAGAAGACTTCGAGAATCCCACCGACGTCGCGAGGGGCGAGGACGCGGGACATGGGCCTGATGCCGGTCCGAAACCGTGGGATCCGAAGGTCACGATCCGACGTCGCGGCGAGCTCCTGCTCCCGCTCACGATCGAGTTGAACTGGGACGACGGTTCCAGCGAACGCCTCGTGTGGGCGCGCGAGGATCAGGCCCACGCCACGTGGTGGCGCCCGCTCGAGGACCGCGAGCCTTCAGCGCGGAAGCTCGTCTCCGCGCGCATCGATCCAGAGCACCGCTATCAATTCGACCTCGACCTCTCGAACAACGAGTGGCACGACGAGGTGGATCGCTCCGGAGCTCTGCGCTGGGCCGAGCGCGTTTTCGCGCAGTATCTGCACGGTTTGCACGCGTGGGGAGGTCTCGGTGGCTGATCCGGTCCACGCGGACAGCCGCGTCGCGAGCCTCGACGCTCTGCGGGCGGCCCTCGGGCGCCCGGCGATCTGGCTCTCGATCCTCTTCGTCGAGGTGTTGCTCGCGCTCGGACCCGCGCTGGCCTACTTGGCGTGGATGAGCGGAGCGACGGACCACAAGTACGCGCCCGGCTCGCTGATCTCGAACCTCGGCGCGCACTTCCGCTTCGATCATCGTCTCGGTCTCGACGCCCTCGGTGACGCGACCGGACAGATGGGCGCCGCGCTGGCGCTCCTCGCGATGCTGGCCGGCTGTTTCTTCGCGGGCGGATGGCTGCAGGTCTTCCTCGAACGAACTCACGGCGAGAGCGTGCGCCGCTTCTTCCACGGTGGAGCACGCTGGTTCTGGCGCTTCGTGCGCCTCCTCTGCCTGACGCTTGTCGCCCTCGTCGTGTGCGGATGGCTCGCGTACGGCAAGCCCTGGAACATGCTTGTTCTCCAGCTCGGAATGGAGATCCCTGCGTCCGACTTCGAGAAGCTCGAGACGCTTGGTTCGGAGCAGACGGTCGTGGCGTTGCGCTTTGCGCAGGCCGCACTCCATGCGCTGCTCGTCGGACTCGTGATGGTCTGGGGCGACTACACGCGGACCCGACTCACGTTGCACGACACGAGCTCGTCGATGTGGGCCGGCATCCAGACTCTGTGGACGATGGCGCGCCATCCGATCCTGACACTGCGGCCGCACGTCATCCTCCTGGTGCTCGAGATGTTCGTCGTCACCGGGCTCGGTTTCTTCGCGCGCTCGATCGAGGGCGATCTCGTGCGCGGCGCGAAACCGTGGACGATTCTCCTGCTCACGACCGTTGTGATCGCGGCGCTCGCCTGGCGTGTGATCCTGCGCGGTGCGCGCTATCACGCCGCGATCCACGTGAGCCGCGGCATCGTGCGGCCGATCGCGCGCCCCGATCCGTGGAAGAAGACGCTCGGCGGGCCGGGCGGGCCGCGCTATCCGATCGGCGGGGACGAGTACGCGGTGTCGATGTGAGCTGCGTCACGGCCGCGCGCACCGCCGGTGTGTGAACTCACGCGTGCGCGGTACTTCCAAGCTGGCCGCGTCGCACTTGTTCGGCCATCGGACCCTCCGCGTCGCGACAATCTGCATGAGCCTGTCCCCGATGTCGGTCCAACGAGCATGAACGTCGCGTTGTCCATCTCCGATGGCGAGCCGCTCGAGTGCGAGCACATGTTCCGCGCGTCCAACTTCGCCGTGCTCGACCAGCTCGATCTCCTCCCTCACCTCGACTTCGACGACGAGGCCCGCCTGGGCAACGTGTGCGCCATGATCACACGCGCGCGCATCTTCGAGACCTCGGCCAAGAACTCTGACGATCTCGACGCGCGGTACGGCCGGATCCGCAAGACGATGGCGACGAGAGCCGCTCGAAGGTCTTCGTAATGCTCGGCTTCCTCGCACTCGGTTTCCTGATCGGGCTCCGGCACGCGCTCGAGGCGGACCACGTCGCGGCCGTCGTGAGCATCTCGACGCGCGGCGGGACGATGCGGGATTACGCGCGGAGCGGCGCGCTGTGGGGCATGGGTCACGCGTTGACTCTGCTGCTGCTCGCGGGCGGATCCATCGCTTTCGGACTGGTCATCTCGGACGAGCTCGCGCGCATTCTCGAGGGAGCCGTGGGCGTGATGCTCGTCGTGATCGGCGTCTCCGTCTTCGTGCGGATGCGGCGGAGCGGGATCCACATCCACGGACACCAGCACGACGACGGGACGGGACACTTCCACGCGCACGCTCACAGGCCGGAGGTCGAGCACCGCGCCGACGTGCACGAGCACGAACACCGTCGCCTCAACTTGCGCACGCTCTCGATCGGCGCCGTGCACGGGCTCGCCGGCTCGTCAGCACTCGTCCTACTCGTCGGCAGTGCTGCGGAAACGCCCGCACTCGGGATCGCGTACGTCGCGCTTTTCGGCCTCGGTGCGACCGTCGGGATGATGCTCCTCGCGGCGACGATCGCCTTGCCGTTCGGATTCTTGGCGCGGCATCGCACAGGGTTGTATCGAGTCTTGTGTGCGAGCGCGGGCGTGGTCAGCGTCGGACTTGGCGCTCAACTCGTGTGGACGTCCGCCATGTGACACGGAGCCAGCGCACGTGCTTCGCGGCACCGTGCGGCCACCGCGCGACGAGGAATCGTGCGGACAGATGAACCGAAGGCGCGCATGCGTCCGTGTTCCGCAATCACCGATCTGCAGGACGAGCGGAGTCAACAACGTACTCAGGCTCGGTACTCCGAGAATCGGCCGCAGCTCGACAGGTCCGGACCTCGACCACCGATTCGCCAAGACCACTCGGCGCTCACAGACGCTTCAGCCTCTCCCATCGCCAGACCCAAAGTCCGCACCTGATCCACTCGTGGGAACTGGTGCGCGCATCAAAGGCCGAAGCGTTGCGGTCGCTGGGATTTCGGGTAGCCTCAGACCTACCGGTCGGGCGACGGGCTCTCGAGTCGAGGCCGCCGACGACTCGGGTTCCTTCCCACCCACCTCGTCGAAGCTGCACCTCCACGGTCCAGCCAGGAGAGCGCTGATGCATCCCTGCGCGACTCTGTCTCTCTGTCTCTCTGTCTCTCTGTCTCTCTGTCTCTCTGTCGGCCACTAGCGCCGCGAGCCAGTCCCAAGCGATGACGGAACTGCTCGCCGCATACCCCTACGGCGACCCGCTCTGCCTCGAGGTCATGCCGGATGGGAAGCGAGCGTTCGTCGCGCAGGGCGCCGTCATCGAAGTGCTCCAAACGCAGTCGGGAGGGCCGTTCACGCCGACCGTGATCCAGTCGATCGAGGTCCCGGACGCCTCGCCGATGGTCCTGCGCTACTTCCAGCGCGACGCGAACACGCGACATCTCTTCATCGCCGGTGGCACGCACGGTCCGTGGCGGATCGACTTGTGCTCGAGCCTGTTCGACACCTCGCCCACGCCCTGCGCGGACTCGACGGTGAACCGCACGCAGATCGACATGAACCTCACGACGCCGCCGAAGCGCTGCGTCGACATCGAGATCGTCGAGGGGCATGCGGCTGGCGTGCCGCTGCTCTTCGCGCTGTTCGCCGCGAACAGTGATGCGACGAAGTCGACCGTCGGCCCGTCCGAGTTGCGCGCGTACAGGCTCAATGCCAACGGAACGACACCGGTGTGGGGTAGCCCGTTCGTGTTCCCGAGCACGTCGAGCCCGGCGCCCGACAACGTCGCGACGGCGCTGACCTCTGTGCCGGGAAATCCGAACAAGGTCTACGTCGCGTTGGGCATCGATTGGTTGTGGGAGATCGATGTCACGAACGAGAACGCCATCACGGGTGCTCGACTGAGCACGGGATCGCTGCCGACGTGTTCCGGGGGCTGCACGAAGGGCGAGCAAATGCGCGACGCCATCGGCATCCGGAACGCC
>JAYTBY010000323.1:0-3982 GCA_043736755.1 Planctomycetota bacterium
CTCGTGTCGACGCTGGCGATCCGCGCCTGGTTCGGGCGCAGCGACGTCACGCTGCAGAACGCGGCGGAACTGTTGGCCGGCGATCTGCGCGAGGTCCAGTCGATCTCCACGTTGCGTCACGCGCCGCACGAGGTGGTCTTCCATCCCGACGGCGGCGGGTACCACGCGCAGGAGCTTGGTCAGGCTGAAGAGGCGGCTCACGAGCGGCGCTATCCGCGCGACGCCGTGTTCGAGGACGTGCGCGTCACGCGAGTTCTCATCGCGAAGGGCGGAAGGCTCGTCTTCGATTCGCTCGGGCGGCCGTCGAGCGATGCTTCGATCACGGTGGCGCACCGGGGTGTGGCGCGGACCGTGCTCGTCGATGCGTCGTTGGCACGCATCAGCGTCGAAGGCCGCTGACCCGGTTGAGTGTCCTTTCGTGGGTCCCGGCGCGGGATCCCACCAGAGAATGTGTTGCTTGGATCCGGCAAGCAGGCCGTGGCGCGCAGACGGCCTGCTCGAGGGCCGGGCCGCCAACGGACAGCCAACTGGGTCAGTCAGGTGTCGAGGGCCACGGACCCAGTCGAGTGGCCCTTCGTGGATCTCGGGGCGTGATCCCACCAGGGATCGCGGCGCTTGGCTCTGGCAAGCGGGCCGTGGCGCGCAGACGGCCTGCTCGAGGGCAAGGCCGCCAACGGACAGCCAACTGGGCCAGTCAGGTGTCGAGGGCCACTGACCCAGTCGAGTGGCCCTTCGTGGATCTCGGGGCGTGATCCCACCAGGGCTTGCGGCGCCTGGCTCTGGCAAGCGGGCCGTGGCACGCAGCCGGCCGGCTCGAGGGCTGGGGGGGCCAACGGACAGCCAACTGGGTCAGTCTCCACCCGCGGACCCGGGGCCAAAAAAAGGGAGTCGTCCTCCTTGGGGGGAGGACGACTCCGCGCGGGTCTTGCTGATTCACATCAGCCGACGGCCAAACCCAGGTGGCAGAACCTAGGTCCAGCGGCCTGGAGGTCGAGGCAGGGGTGACCTCCAAGCGCTGCGAAGGGGATCGCAGCACCGAACACCTTGCGGTGCTCGGACTCCGGGTGAGATGGCAGGATCCCACTCGGTGTTTCGAGAGATTAGCAGGGCTTCACGCCCTGTCCACGGGGATTCTGAAGACTTCTTCACGGTTCCTCAGCTCCTCCCCGCGAGGGCTGCAGTGCTCCATGCGCCGAGCCCGCCGCGCAATGCGAACGCTTGCTCGAACCCGTGTCCGGCGAAGTACGCGGCGACATCGAGGCTGCGGTCGCCCGTCGCGCACGCGAACACGATGCGTGTGTCCTTCGGCAGGCCCATGTACTTGCCCGAGTCGTCGTAATCGAGCGGTTCGGCCTCGGGAAACGGTTCGGCCGCGACCTCGTCGGGCATGCGCACGTCGATGAAGCGGACGTCCGCGCTCGCAGCCAGCCATTCGCGCAACGTCGCGGGCTCGACCTGACGACTCGACTCCATGTCCTGGGCAGTGAGGATCGTCCGGATCACTTCCGGCACGTCGAGCAGGTTGTGGTCCTTGCACACGCGCGCCAGCGTGTCCGACGGTTGGTAGCCGCACGCGTTGCATCCCCCGACGTGGTAGCGCTGGAACAGCGCTCGGTGGGCGGCCGGAGTGATGACCAGGATCTGCTCCATGGTCATGTCCGGACGGATCGTGGTGGTCGGGGCGGCAGTCATGGCGCGTGTCCTAGGCTCTCGGCGGGCGGGGCAGCGGCTCACCTCGAGCTCGCCGCGCGAGCGGGAGTCTAAGGTGGACGTCGCGCGCCCGGGAGACACAGGAGGATGTCGAGCGCGCGGCGCGCGGGCCTGAGCCCCTCGGCTTCACCGGGTAAAGCGTTCCCGTGTTGGTGACCGGCGCCCGGCCCGCGCACCAGCGGCCCATTCCAGGTCGAGACCTTCCTGAAGGAAGAATCGAGACGGTGCTTCCGACCCTCACCCCAGAGCCCGGCCGGTTCAACCGCAATGCGCTCTCCTAGCTGTCCGTCCAATTGCGGGGCGGATCGAGGCAAGAACCCGGTTTCTTGCGGGATTTTCCGCACATCGCATTCGCCGGTGTAGTTTTCCCTGTGCCGCCCGCATCCGGCGCGCCTGAGCCGTCCCCGCGGGGGTGACTCGGACCGCGATCGGATCTCTTTCGCCGGGGTTTTCCCCTTGCGCTCGGGAAGGTCGGCACAGACAATGCGACTTCGTAGCAAATCGGCACTGGTGCTCGGTTTGTTCAGAGATCCATGAAACCTCCCCCCCCGGCGGGGCCAGTGCCGGGAACGTTCCCTCCAGGACTCGCAACATGAAGCTTTTCCCCAAGATGGCCCTCGCGGCCGCCGCGATCAGCGGCATGTCCCTCAGCGCTTTCGCTAACGCTGGCGCGCCCGAAGCGGGCTCGCTCCTCCTCTACCCCTGCTTCGACAGCAACCGTGGTTCGCAGACGCTCATCACGGTCACGAACACGAACGCAGACTTCAACCTCGCCGGCGGAACGCTGTTCGCCGGTACGGTCGACGTCGAGTTCGTCTACATCGAAGAAGAGACCTGCCTCGAGTTCAACCGGACCCGTCGCCTCACGCCGAATGACACGCTGACGGTCATCGCGCGCGACGACAACCCGAACCAGCGCGAAGGCTACGTCTACGTGTTCGCCAAGAGCCCGACGACGGGCGCGGCGATCTCGTGGAACTGGCTGATCGGCATCGGCCAGGTTGACTCCGCCGTCGGCACCGCCGTCGACATCAACCCCTACGTGTTCAAGGCCGTCGGCGCGCAAGGCGCCGCCACGGACGCGAACTCGGACGGCCTGCGTAACCTCAACGGCGTCGAGTACGAAGGTTCCCCGGACCGCCTCCAGATCCCGCGCTTCGTGGGTCAGGGCGGCGGCGCGGCCGCTGAGAGCGTCCTCGTCCTCATCAACCTGACGGGCGCGGCTCGCTTCACGGCGGTCGTCGACTTCCTCATCTACAACGACAACGAGGAAGTGTTCTCGGCTCAGTACAGCTTCAAGTGCTGGGAGAAGGTCGACCTCCTCTCCATCAACGGCGCGTTCGACAACACGTTCCTGCGTGATCTGACGAACGACAACGTGAACGAGACCCTCGGCGGCAACGTCGAGACCGGCTGGATGCGCCTCAACGGCAACCTGGCCTTCTCGAACTCGGACTCGGTCAGCAACCCGGCGATCCTCGCGGCTCTCTTCGAGAACTACCGCGGCAACACGGGCGAGCTGCCCTTCACGACGGGCGTGCAGTTGAACGGCGAGCTCGTCTCGCAGTCGAACTTCCACGACTGATCGGAAGTGGAGATCCGGGCTCGCCCTCGGGTGAGTTCGAACTTCATGCGCAGGAGCCGGGGCAACCCGGCTCCTGCCGATTTATCCCGGCACATTCAGAACGGAAGCGCCGGCAGCGGCGCGTCGAGCACGATCCACGAACCGCGCCAAGGTCCGGCCGACCGAATCACGCTCGTCCTCTGTCCAGCCAACGTGCGTCGATGGAGCATCGAACCTCCCGAGACGAGGCGCAGATCGGCGCCAACGAGATCGGAGAGATGACGCAGGAGTTCGAGGCCGAACCCGCTGTTCTCCGAGCCGTCCGTTCCGGTGAGACCTTTCGTCAGCGCGATTTGGAGAGCGTCCGAGTCCTCTTGCACACAACCTGCGAGTTCGAGGTTGCGTTGGAGGCTGGCGAGGAAGCCCACTCCGCAATCGGCGACGGCGATCTGGAAGCGAGGCGAAGTCTCGCCCCACGCCTGAGCCAGCGCGAATCCGGTCCACGCGGCGCTGGAGTGCTGAACGATGTTCACGCCCAGCTCCACCATCACGTTCCGAGCGAACCGGCGCAGGCTCGAAGCGAGCGTTGGAAGTCGTTCGCGCAGCAGAGCGTCGCAAGCGCGAGCCGCCGATTCCGCCGTGGCCTCGGACTCGATCGCCTGGAGCCCGAAGGGAAGACGACCCGTATCGGGCCGCACGTCAGGCCGA
>JAYTBY010000324.1:0-1785 GCA_043736755.1 Planctomycetota bacterium
GAACGCTGCCACTTGCTCGAAGTCCTGCCACGTCTTCGGCGCCTCGAGCGCGCGACCGAAACGGGCTTGAAAGGCAACCTTTTCCGCCGGATCCTCGAACCAGTCACGCCGGTACGCAACACCGACCGCGTCTGTCTCGCACGCCGCGGCGAACCACTTGCCGCTGCCCTCGGGGTACTCGCACAAGTACTTCGCGGCGCGCGGATGGATCGTCTTCATGTCGACGACGGTCGGCAGCCAATCGGTCAGCTCGAGGTAGAGCCCCTCGTCGCGCCGCGGCCGATCCACTGACTGTCGCCGATCAGGACGTCGAAGCGCGTGCGCGCCGCGCCGAGCTCGAGGAACACCTTCTCCTGGTACGAGCCAAGCGGGATCTGCTCGACCTTGACCTCGATGCCGGTCTCCTACTGGAACTCGCGGCCGAGTTCTTGGAGTCCGTCGGCCGGCGCCCGCTGGAACCGCCACACGGTGATCAACTGCGGCGCGCTCGTTCCGCCAGCCGTTGCCGGAGCGGGATCCTTGCTGCACGCGCTGCCGAGGAGCGTGAGCGACGTGGCCAAGAAAAACGTCGAGACCAAGTGACTGTGCTTCATCGATCCGCTCCGTGAGTTCGCGCGCGCAGGTGCGACAAGAGTTCGTCCGCCGCCCGATCCGCGAACGCGTCGTCGTTGATATGGAGATCCGATTCGACGAGCGGAACGTGCCCGTGCGTCTCGCGCAAACCGCGCAACAGCTCCGTACGCGCTGCCGAATCGTCGAACGGCTGACCCGCGCGATCGATCGCCGACACGCCACGCGCCGGGAACAGGATCGTGACGGGACCACGCGCCGCCGCGAGCTTGCGCCCGATCTCGCGACCCAGTTCGAGGCGTTCCGGAGCGGTGGTGCGCATCAAGGTCACGTTCGGGTTGTGACGGTACAGCGTCCGACCTCGAAAAACGCTCGGGAACGCTCTCGATCCTGTGGACATTCACCATGTCGAGCGCGCCGACGGACACGACCTGCGGGATGCCGCGCTGGCCCGCCGCAGTCAGTCGGTCGGGCCCCGCCGTGAGGAACCCGCCGACGAGCTCGTCCGCCAACTCGGTCGTCGTGAGGTCGAGGACACCCACGAGCATCCCGCTCGCGGCCGATGCTTCGAGAGTACGGCCACCGCCCCCCGTCGCATGGATGACGACGACTTCGTAGCCGTGCTGCTCCAACCGCGCTCGCGCGCGTTCGACGCACGGTGTCGTGACGCCGAACATGCTCGCCGCGATGATCGGTCGATCGATCGGATCGACGGGCAACACGCCCGGTCGAACCATGCCGGCGAGAGCCTGCGCCGCGCGCGTGAGCACCGCGCGACTGATGCGGTTCAACCCCGCGATGTCCGCGACGGCGTTCATGATCAGGATGTCGCTCGATCTGACGAAGTGCGCGACTTGGCCCGACGCGAGCGTGCTGACCAACACCTTCGGCACGCCGATGGGCAGCGCGCGCATCGCAGCGGATCCGATGGTCGAGCCCGCGCCGCCACCGAGGCCGAAGACGCCGGTGAGACGACCGTCCGCGTGCCACTTGCGCGCCAACACTTCAGCTCCGCGCGCAGCGAGTGTCACCGCCTCGCCACGATCCGCACGCGCTCGAACGCGCTCGAACGCGCTCGAGTGTGGTATCCGCCGCCGCGAGAACCTGCTCACGCGCGACGTCCGCCGCAACCTCGGGACTTCCGAGGCTACCCGTGTCGACCAGCGCGACCTCGACTCCCGACGCGCGCAACACGCCGCGGACGAAGTCGGCTTC
>JAYTBY010000325.1:0-3976 GCA_043736755.1 Planctomycetota bacterium
GAAGTTCGCGTCCGGATCGGGTCCGCCCTGCTTGACGGCGGACATGATGTTGCGCGAGAGCTTGCTGAACGCGTTCGAGCGCTTCTTGTCGACCGCGCCTTTGCGCGCGGCGATGTTCGAGGAGTGGCTGTGACCGGCCATGGGGATGTCGCTCGAGTTTCTGTGGGGTTCGCGCTCGTCCGGCTCGACGTCGTCTTGATGCGCACCATGTGCTGATCTAGCGCAGCCTGCGCATCCGACACAGTGTGCGCGTCGAGCGCAGCCTGTCCATCAAGCGCACGGTGCGCATCGGGAACTGTGTGCACATCGAGCGCAGCGTGCGCACCCTGGACCGTGCCCGCATCAAGCAGCGAGCCCCCGCCGCCTCGTTCGAAGCTCGGGGGCTCGTGGCAAGATCGGCGCGTGCGCCGCTCGTCCGATTAGCGCTTGGAGAACTGGAAGCCGCGGCGTGCGCCACGACGACCGTACTTCTTGCGCTCCTTCATGCGGCTGTCGCGGGTGAGCAAGCTCTGCTCACGCAGCGCCGGCTCGAAGCCCGGATTCAGCTTCTTCAGCGCGCGGGCGAGTCCGAGCGTGACCGCCTCGGCCTGACCTTGTGGGCCGCCGCCGTCGCACGAGCACAGGATGTCGTACTGACCTTCGCTGTTCGTCGCCTTGAGCGGAGCGAGCGCTCGGCGCTGCATCTCGAGCGTCGGGAAGAACACCTTCATTTCCTTGTCGTTGACGAGGAAACCACCGGCGCCCGGGCGAACGCGAACGCGCGCCTTCGCGCTCTTGCGGCGGCCGAGGCCCCAGGTGTACGGAGACGCGTACGGGGTTTTGGTCTGCGTGCTCATGAGCGGATCTTCTCGACCGTGACGGGCTGCTGGGCGGAGTGCGGATGCTCCATCGTCTTGTACACCTTGAGTCGGCGCAGCATGTCGCGCCCCATCGTCGTCTTCGGGAGCATGCGCTTGACGGCCTGGCGGACGATCTCGTCCGAACGGCGATCGCGCAGGTCCTCGAACGCGACTTCGACGTGACCACCCGGATAGCCGGTGTAGTGCGCGTAGGACTTGACCTCGCTCTTGCGGCCGGTCGTCTTCACGTTGTCGGCGTTGACCACGACCACGAACGCGCCGTTCTTCTCGCTGGCGGTGTAGTTCGGCGTGTCCTTGCCCATCAGGTTCATGGCGATCTGGCTGGCCATGCGCCCGAGCGTGAACTTCGAAGCGTCGTAGAGGAGCCAGCGCTCGGGCAGGCTCTGGGAGCGGACGTGAGTCGTTGCGTGCATGACTGAAGGTCGCCGGGGCGGACCGCGCGTCGGGGAGGAGAGGCCTCTCCGGGCTCGCGACGGCCGGAACCGGGCGAGAGAAGGTAGCGGCGGTCCCGTCGGCGGGCAACGGGTTTTCACCGCCCCGTGGGCAGCTCAAGGGTAGGAGCAGCGCACGAAGGAGCGCGCGGCGCCCGCGACCTGCCCCACGAGGATCTCCACGCTCTGCGGCAGGCCCGCCACGAGCCAGCCCGGCGGTGGGCCGCCCGGGACGGCGGGGCCGAGAGCGGCGCCCAGTTCCCACGGGCCACGGAAGGTCCAGTTCCCCTCCTCGCGCATCCACGCTGCAGCGAGCGGCGCCAGGTCGTTCGAAGTGCGCGCGAGCGCGTCCTCCGGCCACGACTCGGGCCAGGTCGCGATGAGTTGGGTCGAGCGCGCGCGCGCTCGCGTGGGCAGCGCGAGGTCGAGCGGAGCTGCGATCTTGAGCGAGTGCATCGGCACGGTCACGAGATCGAACGACGCGCCGCGTGACGGCAGCACGATTTCGTCCCACGCGGCACGCGTACGCTGCCACGTGCTCGAACCGGCGACGCCGTCGAGCACCTCGACCGCGTGGACGTCGCGATCGAACGCAGCGCGCGCGAGTAGGAAAGCCGGGATCGATGCGACGGTGGCGAGAGCCAGCGCCGCACGCCACGAACGTGCGAGCCACAGCCCCACGATCGCGGCGGCGGCGAGCACGAGGAGCGTCGCGACACTCGCGCGCACGCGCGCCGGTTCGGCGAGCGGCGCGGGTCGTGCCCGCAATGCCGCTGGAAGTTGCGCGAGTCGCTCGTCGCGTTCCTTCCAGCCGATGAATCGTGTGCGCGCGCTGCCCGCGGCGAGCGTCGGTTCGCGTCGTCCGATGTCGGGATCGACCGGGATGGGCACGAGGACGCGCCGCGTCTCGCCGACTCCGACTGCGCCTTCGACGAGCGTCGATCCGGCTTCACCGGCGAGGACGACGGCGCGCTGGAACGGGCCTTCGATCTCGACTTCGGCGAACGCGACACGGTTCTGCGCACGGAGCGGAGCGAGCACAGCGAGTGCAGAGACCAGCGTGAGGACAGCACGCTTCATGCGCTGGTCTCCGCACGTCTTCCGAGCGACGCCGCAGCCGCGACGAGTCCGAGCGCAGCGACGTGCATCGCCGCCAGCGTGGGGCTCATCCAGAGCGACGATCCGACCGCCCCCGCGTTCGCGATGAGCATTCCGAGCGGGCTTCCGCCGGCGAGGAATCGCACAGCATCCGGTGCAGCGCCTAGGAACGGTCCGCCGCCGTCTTGCAACGCGTACACGAGCAAACACGGGCCCGAAACCAGCGCGAACCACACGATCGCGTGCACGGTCGCGCTGCGCGTGCTCGATGCTGCGCGCCGCGCGGCATCACCCAGCACGAGGATCGCGAGGAGCGCCAACACCGCGAGCGCGAGTGTGCGGACACCGCCTGCTCCTTGCGCGAGGTCGAGACCCGCGCCCGCCGCAAGCGTCGGCAAGGCCAGCGCGAGGCCGGCGATCTCGTGCGTGAACGGCGCGCGCGGTCCGATCCCGCGCGGCATCGAAGTCAGAAACACCCACGGAATCGCGCACAGAGCGAGCACAGAGACTCCGCCGAAGCGATCGCTCCCTGAGTCCGCGACCCAACCGAGTGCGAGCGGCGCAGCGCCGAGGACGAAGGTCACGCCGAGTCGCGCGCGCGGCGGTCGCGGCGTGTCCACGAGATTCAGTCCTTCCGCGCGCTCTTCGCCGACGAGTTCTTCGAGGGAGCGGTGGCTGTGTCCGCCGGATCCGGCGGCAATCGCCAGGCGAGATCGGCGACGTCCCAACGCGCGTCGAGCAGTGACCAATCGCGCGCACCGTTCGCGGGAGCGAGAAGCGCGAGCGCCCGGCGCACGTGCTCCCACTTCTTGTCCGTGGGCAACTCGCCCGGCATCCCGGCACCCGGAGCGCGACCGAAATGCACGCTGCGTCGACCCTCGAAGTGGATGCGCACACCGGGCTCGTCCACCGACGTCGAGCGCGCGCGCGTCGCGTCGATGAGCGGCGGGCCCGCCAGATCGAAGTCACTCGGCTCGAGCGCGCCGCGCATCGAAATCGCGACGGCGAGCGCATCGACGTCGCCCGGCGCCGTGAGTCGGGTGCCCGGCTGGACGTGCTCGAAACGCCCGTCGTTCGGGCCGATCACCGGCAAGAAGCGCCCCGTGACGAGCGGCGGCGTCGGCCAGCGCCCGGGCAAGAGGACGCCGTCGTCGGACACGGCCAAGTACTCGGTGCCGACGAGCACAGTAGCCGCCGGTACGCGGAGGCGCAGCGGAACCTCGATGCCGTCGGGCCACACGACACGCGGCTCGAGGACCTCGGCCACGAAGGGCAAGCGTGCGATCTCGCGTGCGACGGAGCGCACGCCCTCGGCATCGCGCGAATCGACCGGTCGCAGACGCGCCAGATGCAGCGCGAGGTCATCCTGCCAGCGCGGATCCCGGAATCCGTCGGACACATCGAGTCGCGACCGACGCACGTCGACGGTCGCGAATCCGGCCGCATCGACGCGCTGCTGCAGGCTCGAGAAGAGCCACGCCGCACTGGCGGCCAGGATGCCCAGCGGAATCCATGTCGGCACGCGGCCCAACCGAGCGGCGGGCGCGCCGGGGCGCTGCGCGCGTGAAGCCATCACGCGCAGAGCGA
>JAYTBY010000326.1:0-3967 GCA_043736755.1 Planctomycetota bacterium
CGGCGCTCACGACGACGCTTGTCCGAGCGCTTCTCGTGCCACGTGTTCGCCTTCGCGAGGCGGAAGATGCCGCTGTAGTTGCACTGACGCTTGAAGCGCCGGAGCGCGGCCTCGAGAGACTCGTTGGCACGAACCTGAACTTTGATCACACGGACTATCCTTCGGGAGTGGTGCTGGACATCGCGCCGGCCATCCTGGGCCAGCGCGAAAGGCGGGCGAAGAGAATAGCGGTCGCCCGCGAGGTCACCAAGCCCCGGCTGGAATCGGATCCTCGAGCCTGGGATCCTGCGTGGCGTGGAGCACGTTCCTCGCAGGTCGGACGGGGCCGTGCTGGCCGAACTCGTGGGCTCGATCGAGCGCGTCACCTACACCCACGAGGAGAGCCTGTACTCGGTCCTAAGAGTTTCCCCGGACAAGGGTTACGGCCCGCCGCCGGACAAGTTTCCGTTCGCGCCGGACCTCGTCAGCGCCGTCGGACGCATCGATCGGCCGGCGCCGGGCATGCGCGTGAAACTCGGTGGGCGCTGGGTCGAGCACAAGGACCACGGCACACAGTTCGACTTCGAAACCGTCGAGGTCCTGCCCCCCGCGGGCCGCTCGGGGCTGGCGAAGTACCTCGCGTCGGATCGCTTCGAGGGCGTCGGGGAAAAGCTCGCCGAGCGCATCGTCGCCGTGCTGGGCGAGGACGCCTTCGCCGAGATGATCGCGCATCCGGAGAAGCTCGATGCGGTGAAGGGCTTGCGTCCGAACGTGCGCGAGAAGTTGCTCGAAGTCGTCACGCTCGACTTCGGCGCGCACAAGGCGCAAGGGTTCCTGCGCGGACACGGACTCGGTCCCGTGCAAGCCGCGGCGGTCGTCAAACGGCTCGGCGTCGAGGCCGAGGAACTCGTGCGCGCCGATCCCTATCGCATCGCGGGCACGGTGCCGGGGATCGGCTTCGCGATCGCAGACAGGATCGCGCGCGCGATCGGCATTCCCCCCGACGATCCGCGGCGGGCACGCGCGGCGCTCGTGCATCGACTCGGTGAAGCGGCGAGTGATGGGCACACGCTCGTCCTGCGTGCGGATCTCGTCGCGGGTGCCGCCACGATGCTCGAGGACGCGGTGCCGAACGACGTGCTCGAAGTCGGCGTCGACGAGCTCGCGCACGCGTCTGTCATCGTCGTCGACGACGCACTCGACGGTTCGTCGCGTGTCTATCTCCCCCACCTCGTGCACTGCGAGCGCGAGCTCGCAAAAAACTTCGCGCGGGTTCTTCAGTCCGGCACACGCGTTCCATTCGCAAATGCGACCGAACTCGAGCGGGCTGAGAGGAAATCGGGCGTTTCTCTGCATGATTCGCAGCGCGAAGCCGTCCTCGGTCTGCTCGCACGTCCGCTGGCACTGCTCACCGGCGGCCCCGGCGTCGGCAAGACGACGATCACGAAGTTCGTGGTGCAACTCGCGAAAGCGAAGGGCGCCAAGATCCTGCTCGCTTCACCGACAGGCCGCGCAGCGAAGCGTCTGTCCGAGGCGACGGGCGAGCCGGCGCAGACGGTGCACCGATTGCTGGGCTACGACCCGACGACCGAGGGCTTCGTCCACGACGCGCGCAATCCGCTCGACGCGGATCTCATCGTCGTCGACGAAGTGTCGATGCTCGACGTCGTCCTCGCGCACCATCTCTTGAAAGCGGTCCAGCCGCCGACGCGGCTAGTTTTCGTCGGCGATCCCGATCAATTGCCGTCCGTGGGTCCGGGCAATGTCTTGAGCGATCTCCTCGCGTGTGAGGAAGTGCCGCGTTGGCGCTTGACCGAGATCTTTCGTCAGGCCGCGGGCAGCAAGATCGTCGTGAACGCGCACAGAATCCTGCGCGGCGAGGAGCCCGAGCTGCCTCCGCGTGGTGATCGCGCGTCCGACTTCTACCTGTTCACCGAGGACGATCCCACGCGCGCGGCCGAGCTGGTCGTGGACGTCGTGACGAAGCGGATCCCCGAGACGTTCGGTCTTTCGTGGGTCGACGACGTGCAGGTCGTGGCGCCGATGTACCGCGGCGAGTGCGGCGTCGACGCGTTGAACGTGCGCCTGCGTGCAGCTCTCGGAGCGGGCGGTCGCGAAGTCGAACACGGCTCCCGCAAGTGGCGCACCGGCGACCGCGTGATCCACACGCGCAACGACTACGAGAAAGAAGTCTTCAACGGTGACATGGGCCGCATCGCGCGCATCTCGGGCGACGGCATCGTGCACGTGAAGTTCCCCGAGCGCGAAGTGCAGTACGAAGGCTCGGAACTCACCGATCTCCAGCCCGCGTTCGCGATCACCGTCCATCGTGCGCAAGGCGCGGAGTTCCCCGGCGTCGTCATTCCGCTCGTGCCGCAGCACTGGATGATGCTGCAGCGCCACCTGCTCTACACGGCGGTGACGCGTGCGCGGCGACTGTGCGTTTTGGTCGGCTCGCGGCGCGCGCTGCGCATGGCGCTCGACAACGCGGACGAGGCGATGCGGCAGAGCGCGCTCGCGGACCGCATTGCGAAAGCACTCGCGGCGCGATGAGCACGAACTCGTCGCCGTGGCGTTTCCTGGCCGAAGAGCCGGGTTTTCGCCGGTTGTGGATCGCGACCGCGGTCTCGGAACTCGGCTCCGTCGTCGCACGCGTGGCGTTCCTCCTGCTCGTGAACCAACGCGCGTACGAGCAAGGCGGCGCTCCGGAATCGGCGGCGGCGCTCATGCTGATCGCCGAGACGCTGGCGATGGTCGTGTGCGGCCCGCTCGCCGGCGGCATGGTCGATCGCTTCGACCGACGACGATTGCTCGTGGTCGCGAACGTCGTGCAAGCCGTGCTCGCCGTCAGCGTCCCTTTCGTGGCCCGTCTCGACGCGACCTGGCCGATCTACGCGATCGCGATGGCGATTTCGGCCGTTTCGACCGTGTTCCCGCCCGCGCGACAGAGCGCGATCCCCGATCTCGTGGGCCTCGAACGCGCGCCGATCGCGAACTCCATCTCGTCCAGCACGACGAGCTTCGTCATCGTCGTCGGCGCAGCGCTCGCGGCTGTCTTGCTCGGCGCGTTCGACAGAGACGCGTGCTTCTTCACGACGACGGTCGCCTTCATCGCCGCGGCGTTGGTGGTCCGCCGCATCGCGCTGCCGCGGCATCTCTCGGGCGGGCACGGCCTTCGCGCGCTCTTCCGCGACATCCAAGTCGGCTTTGCGCACGTCCGCAGCGCACCGCCGATCGCCTACGTCGTGCTGTGCTACTTCGTCTCGTTCCTCTTCATCGGCCTGTGGCTGCCGATCATGCCCGAGTACCTGCGTCGTCACATCGGCGTCGACCCGGACGTGTGGTTGCCGCGTTCCTATCTCACGTTCGGACTCGGCGGCATCGTCGGCGGGTTCATCGGACCGTGGATCGGCCGTCGCGTGCGCGTCGGACGCGCGGTCGTGCTGACGTTCTTCCTCGAGCCCTTCGTCATGGCGGCGTACGGATTGCCCTGGACGCCGTGGGCGATGCTCGGCCTGTCGTTCGCGTGGGGCCTGCTGGCGTTCGCGTACTTCGTGCAGGAGCACACCGTGCTGCAGCAGGACGTTCCGCCCGAACTGCGCGGCCGTGTGTTCGGCATGTTGCCGCCGCTGCAAGCACTCGGAACGCTCGCGGCCAGTGCGATCGTGTGGTGGGAAGCGGGCCGCATCCCACCGGGCGAGGTCATGCTGTATGCAGGCGTCGGATACTTCGTCGCGACCGTGGCGTTCCTCGTGATGTTCCGCGGCGGGATCGCGCTGTGGCGCCGACCGAACCTCGCGAGTGATGGGGCCTGAACGGACTCAAGTCGGGAGTCCCGCCAGAAATGTCATCACGCGAGCGATGCGGCTCGATACTGCGGGGCACGAGCGCACTCATTCGTCAGCGTGCTGCCCGTTCCCGGTGCCCGAGCGGCGCGCTCACTTCGCTCGTCACGGTGCGTGGGTAAAATCGCAGGGATTCTACCCAC
>JAYTBY010000327.1:0-3961 GCA_043736755.1 Planctomycetota bacterium
GCGCCGCGACGACGCGCATTCGTGGATGCTCGGAGGAGCGGCAACGCCGCCAGAGAGATCCAGGTGGCCCGACTTCACACACGAACTTCGCGGACGGGACACTAGCAGTCCGTGGATACCCCAAGTCAGGTCGCTCATCACAACGTGCCGTCACTCGGCTTCGTCGGCCTCGCCACGCGATTCCGAGCGCCCAGAAGGTCGGTCGAGCGCGATCCAGGACCGCGCGGATCGTAGGCTCTGCGCTTCGTGCACGAAGCCCTGCCCGTACTCGTCGTCCTGCTCGTCGCCCTCGCGATCTCGGCGCCGATCGCCCGCCGTACGGGCATTTCCGAGCCGATCGTGCTCGCCCTCATCGGACTCGTCCTCGGGCTCGTGCCGGGCCTCCCGAGGCGACCGCTCGATCCCGACTTGATCCTGATCGTCTTCCTGCCGCCGATCCTCTACGCGGATGCGTTCAAGACGTCCTGGATCGATTTTCAGCGCTGGTTGCGCCCGATCCTGATGCTCGCGATCGGTCTCGTCGCACTGACGATCCTCGTGGTCGGCGTCGTTGCGCACGCCTTGTTGCCCGAACTGCCGTGGGCCGTCTGCTTCACGCTCGGCGCCGTGGTTTCACCGACGGACACGGTCGCTGTGCAATCCGTGATCGACAAGGTGCGCTTACCGCGGCGCGCGACCGCGATCCTCGGTGGCGAGAGCCTGGTGAACGACGCGACGGGACTCGTCGGCGTGCAGATCGGGATCGCCGTCGTCCTGTCGGGTGCATTCGCTGCGGGTGACGTCGCCGGTCGCTTCGCGCTCGTCGCGGGCGGCGGGGTCGCGATCGGAATCGTCGTCGGATTCGTGTTCTCGTGGCTGAACCAGCGCTTTCGCGCGACGGAGGCCTTGTTCGCGCTCTCGCTCGTCTCGCCCTACCTCGCGTATTGGATTGCCGAACACTTCAGGACGTCGGGCGTGCTCGCGGTCGTCGTAGCGGGCTTCCTGGTTTCCTGGAGGGTCCATTTCGTGCCTGCGGCGGCGCGCGTGGAGCTGTTCACTGTTTGGCAACTCATGTCGTGGGCCCTCAACGGCCTGTGCTTCATCTTCATCGGTCTCGAGACACCGCGCGTCTTGCGCGAGACATCGTTCGCGACGAGCACCAACCTCATCGTCGCCGGACTCGTCCTCGCGCTCGTCGTCATCGTTCTCCGCATCCTGTGGATCTTCCCCGCGGCGTACTTGCCACTGATGCTCTCGCCACGACTCCGTGCGCGCGAAGGCGGCCTGCCCGCCTGGCGCGCCGTCGTCTTGACCTCTTGGTGTGGGGTCCGTGGGATCGTCGCGCTCGCGGCGGCGCTGGCGATCCCGATGACGCTCGACGATGGGACGCCGTTCCCCGGACGCGATGCTCTGCTCGCGTGCGCATTGTGCGTCATCCTCGTGACACTGTTCGTGCAGGGAGCCACGCTCGGTCCTCTGGTCACCGCCCTCGGCTTGCAGGGCGACGACGACACGGACGCCGAGGTTCGCGCCGCGCGCGAGCACTTGCTCGAGGCCGGCATCCGGCGCTTGGATGCGTTTTGCTCCGAGACGAGTTGTCCGCTCTCGGTGCACCACTGGCGGACCAGCATGGCCGACGAGCTCGTGAGTTTGCGCGACGGGGACGAGGATCAGCGCACCCAGGCGCGCGGGCGGCTCACGGTCAATCGAGATGTCCGCCGCGCGGTCGCAGAGAGTCAGGCGCGCGAGCTACTCATGCTGCGCGACACGGGTCGGATCAACGACAGCACGTACCTCGACTTGCAGCTCGAATTGGACCGCCAGATCCGCGGTGATCCCGGCGCCGAGACGACCTGAGCGCGAAGCGCGATCGAAGCGTGGACGCAGGGTGTTCTTGGCGCGAGACTCCAGCCATGAAGCACTTCGCGATCCTGGTCCTCGCGGTGTCCCTCTCGACCGCGGCTCACGGCGCGGAGCGCGCGACGAAGAACGTCGTGCTCGTCCTCGTCGACGGGTTGCGTTGGCAAGAAGTGTTCGGCGGCGCGGATCGCACGCTGATCGAGCACGAGAAGGGCGGTGTCGCCGACCGCGACGCGCTGCTACGCGAGTACTGGCGTGAGGACGCCGACGCGCGACGCACGGCGCTCATGCCATTTCTCTGGAGCACGATCGCGCACGCCGGCCAGATCCTCGGTGATCGCTCGGCAGGCTCGCCCGTGACCGTCACGAACGGCCTGAAGTTCAGCTATCCCGGCTACAGCGAGATGCTCGTCGACTTCCACGATCCGCGCATCGACAGCAACGCAAAGGTGCCGAATCCCAACGTCACGGTGCTCGAGTTCCTCCACGGTCGACCGGGCTTCGCGGGCCGGGTCGCCGCGTTCGGCGTTTGGGACGTCGTGCCGTCGATCGTGAACCGCGAGCGGTGCGGCTTCTACGTGAACGCCGGCTTCGAGGCGGTGCTCGTGGAGCCGATTTCCCCGGCAGAAGCCCTGCTGAACCGACTCAAGATCGAGCTGCCGAAGCAGTGGGAGTCGATGCCGCCCGACGCGATCGAATTCCACGCGATGCTCGAGTACACGCGCGTCCACGCACCGCGCGTCCTCTACTTCACGTTCGGCGAGACGGACGAGTTCGCCCACGCTGGCCGGTACGACCACTACCTCGAGGCCACGCGACGCACCGATGCGTTCCTCCGCGAGTTGTGGGACACGCTCCAATCGAGGCCGTCCCACCGCGGATCGACGACGATGCTGGTCGCCGCCGATCATGGACGTGGCCGTGGGCCTGACGACTGGTCGAAGCACAACAAGGACGTCATGGGCGCCGAGGAGATCTGGATCGCCGCGATCGGGCCCGACACCGCGGCGCTCGGCGCGCGCCGCGACGCGGGGCCGACAACGCAGGCACGAATCGCGGCGACGCTCGCGGCAGCGCTGGGCGAGGACTGGTGCGCCGCTGAACCGCGCGCGGCCAAGCCGATCGCTGGATTCCTGCGGTGATACGTTTCGAGGGACTTCGCCCACTTCCACGATCGAGCGCGTGCCCGTAGCCTTCCGACCGATGTCGTCCGCTTCGATCTTGGCTCTGCTCGCCTTCGCGTCGTCACCGCAAGACGCAACCGCGAACGACGCCAAGCCGGCGGACCGCGGGCGCGTCGGACTCGTCCTCTCGGCGGGCAGCGCGCATACGCTGGCCCAGGTCGGCGCGCTCGAGGCGCTCGAGGAACTGCACGTCCCGGTCGATTTCGTCGTGGGCAGCGGGAGCGGTGCGTTGATCGGGGGGCTCTACGCCGCGGGACTCCCCGCGCGCGAAGTCCACAGGCTCCTGCAAGATCGCATTTGGCTCGATGCGCTGAGCGGCAAGGTCCCGCGGACGCTGTTGAGTTGGCGTCAGCGCACGGTCGACCGCGATTTCCTGTTCGATTTGCCGGTCTCCTTCGGTCCGGGACACCTCGGTCTCTCGCGCGGACTCGCGCGCACGCGCTGGACCTCGTGGCTCCTCTCGAGCGCGACTCTGCGCGTCGCCGGAGTCGAGCACTTCGACGACCTGCCCATCCCCTATCGTGCGGTGACGACCGACCTATTGGGGGGCGAGCGCTTCGTCCTCGAATCGGGCGATCTACCCTCGGCGATCCTCGCCAGCATGGTGACGCCTGGGCTGTACGCCCCCGTCGAGATCGGTGGCCGCGAACTCGCGAGCGGCGCGCTGCTCGATCCGATCCCGGTCGATGCAGCCTTCGCGGCGGGATGCGACACGCTCGTCGTGATCGACTGCGTGCTCGATCTGGACAAAGTGGAGCGCCTCGACTCCTTCCTTAAGTCCACAGGTCACATCCGAGTACTCGTCGGAGAGCCTGCACGTCGCGCGGCGCTCGAACGCCTGCGCACGCACGACATCCGGATCGAACCGGACACGACCGGCGCCGACGAAGAGGACTTCCGCAGCAGTGACGGTGTGATCGAAGGCGGCCGCACGGCCG
>JAYTBY010000328.1:0-3955 GCA_043736755.1 Planctomycetota bacterium
GAAGCGGCCTCCTTGGCCGCTGAGGACGGCGCGAGGAGTCCGACGCAGCAGTGCGACGGCACGCTTCTTCAGGCGGCCGGACTTTTTAGAACGGGCTGCCTGGGCGGAACTCCGTTCAGCCCCAGAGCACGAGGTCTCGCGTCGACAAATCGTGGATCCCGCCATCGCGCGCACGGATCCGGATCGCCCAAGCGTAGGAACCCGACCGCTCCGTGACGTGACGGCCCTCGAAGACGCGCGCGCTCGCACCGGAAGCCCCGACGTGACGGAGTTCGATGGGCACCGCGTTCTTCAGGTCGAGGCCGTCGTCGCTGTGTCCGAGCACGATCTCCACGACGACGTCGGCCGGCTTCAGAGATCCGAGATCCGCCTGGACGCGCACGTCGATCGGATCCCCTTCGTGGATCGACGAGAGGTCGGCGATCTCTGCGGCGACGATCCTCACGGACTCGAACCCCTTGCGGATTCGTTGGGCTCGTTCGGCGCGTGCGCGTGTCGCGGCGAAACGACCATCGCGCAGCGCGTGCCAGCCGGCACCGAGTGGCAAGTACGCGCGATCGCGGTACTCCCCCACCATTCGATCGGTGTCGAACACCGGCGGGATCGTCGCCAGGTTCGCGCGCACGCGCTCGAACCAGCCACGCGGGATCCCGTCCTTGCGGTCGAACCACAGCGGGATCACGTCTTCGTCGAGCAGTCGGTGCAGGATTTCGCCGTCGAGATCGTCCTGCAGATCCTGGGTCGGATAGACCTGACCTGCGCCGATCGACCAACCGTTCCGTGCATGGAGTTCTTGCGCCTCGATCCACCACCCATCCTGGATCGAGAGGTTCAAGCCGCCGTTCGCGGCCACTTTCATGCCGCTCGTGCCGCTCGCTTCCAACGGTCGCGTCGGATTGTTCAACCACACGTCGACTCCCTGCACGAGCGTACGCGCGAGTCCGATGTCGTAGTTCTCGACGAAGAAGACCTTGCCCAGAAAGCGTTCGCTGCGCGTGGCTTCGACGACTTTCTTCAGGATCTCCTGACCGTGCTTGTCGGCCGGATGCGCCTTGCCGGCGAACACGAGTCGCACGGGACGATCCGCTCGGTCGAGCAGATCGGCCAAGCGCTCGGGCTCGCGCAGGAGGAGCTGCGCGCGTTTGTACGGCGCGAATCGCCGCGCGAAACCGATCCACAGGGCGTCCTCCTCGAGCCCGTCGAGCGTGCGCGACAGAGTCTTCGCGCTGTCCGAGCGCGCGAGGAATGCGGCCTGGATGTCGTTTCGCAACGCCGCAATGAGCCGTGATTTCGCGCGTTTGCGCATCTCCCACAAACGCGTGTCATCGAGGGCCTGTGCGCCACGCGCGAAGTCGTCGCCGCGCACGGGGCGATCCTTCACGCCGAGGAGCGCGCGCATGTCCGGATGCGTCCAACTCGCGAGGTGCACGCCGTTCGTGATCGACGTCACGGGCACTTCGGCGGCCAAGAGGCGCGGCCAGAACGGCTTGAGCAAGGACTTCGAGACCTCGCCGTGCAAGCGACTGACGCCGTTCACGAAGCCCGCGAAGCTCATCGCGAGGTACGTCATGTTGAACGAAGATCGGTCCTCTTCACTGCTACCGAGGGCCCAGAAACGTTCCCAGGGGACGCCGACCCAGCTCGACACGTCCGCGAAATAGCGGCGCATCATGTCCTCGCCGAAGCGATCGTGGCCGGCGGGGACGGGCGTGTGCGTGGTGAAGACGGTCGATGCGCGGACGAACTCGCGCGCTTCGTCGAAGGTGAGCCCGACTTCCTTCACGAGGCGGCTGACGCGCTCGAGGACGAGGAAGGCCGCGTGACCTTCGTTGATATGGAAGCACGCGGGATGGATGCCGAGCTTCTGGAGGAGTCGTTTGCCACCGCGCCCCAGGACGATCTCCTGCCGCAAACGCGTCTCGTGGTCGCCGCCGTAGAGCTGACGCGTGATCTCGCGATCTTCGGGCCTGTTCGCGGGAACATTCGCGTCGAGCAGGTAGAGCGGAACTCGCCCGACGTTGACCTTCCAGGCGTGGAGCACGAGCGTCGAACTCGGGAGTTGCAGCTCGACCTCGACCGGCTCGCCGCTCGCGTCGCGCACGAGTTCGACCGGCAAGTCGCGCGGATCGTTCTCGCGATCGTGCGCGATCTGATCGCCGGCTGGCGTCAACCCCTGCGCGAAGTACCCCATCCGATAGAAGAGCCCGACGCCGATGAGCGGCAGACCGATGTCGCTCGCGGACTTCAGGTGGTCGCCGGCCAAGATCCCGAGGCCGCCGCTGTAGACGCGCAACGACTCGTGAACGCCGAATTCGGCGCTGAAATAGGCCACGGGATGGTCAGGCGAGAGTGCGGCAGCTCCGCCGAACGCGAGCGTCTTCTGGGATTCCAAAAGGTGCGCGTCGAAGCGCATCGTCGTCGCTTTCACACGCGCCACGTAACTGGCGTCGGCCGCCATCCGCGCGAGATCCTCGGTGTAGACGTCGCGCAAGAACGTGATCGGGTTGTGACCGTGCTTCACCCAGCGCGCGGGCGACAGCTCGGCAAACAGGGCGGTCGCTTCGGCGTCCCAACACCACCACAAATTGCGCGCGAGCCGCTCGAGTCCGCGCAAGGGATCGGGAAGAGTCGCGGCGACGCGAAACGGAGTGAGGCGCGCGCGATGTCCCTGTTGAGGCGGCGCGACCTCGACCGACTTCTTCATCTGGAACGCGGCGGTCGATCGCGTCGCAGGCACGCGATGTTCCGCCGCGCGCCGCGCGATCTCGAACGCTGCGTCGTAGTGACGCAGGAGGTCTGACCACGAGGTCAGCCGCGCCGTCGCGCGACACGCCTTCTCCACTGCGCGCCGATCGCGTGACTCCGCGAGGAACAGTTCGATCACGCTGGCGAGACGCTCGGGGAGAGCGCTCTCGTCGCCGGCGCGCGCGGCTTCCTCGCGATCGAGCACGACGACGCCGTCACCCGCGCCGAGACGCGCATCGCGCGCCCAACGCCCGAAGCCGGCGCAGTCCGTCGTGATCGTGGGCACGCCGACGGCCAAGCTCTCCTGAGGCGTGTAACCCCACGGCTCGTAGAACGACGGGAAGACGGTCAAGTCGAGCGCGCGCAGCACGGCTTCGTAGGGCAAACCGAACAGTCCGTCGCCCTCGGCCAAGTAGATCGGCACGTGGATCACGAACACGCGCGAGCCGGCTGCGTTCGCGAGCCCGAGTTCGCGACACCGACGCGCAACGGGATCGTGCTCGACGTCGAACAGGTTGTGCGTCGCGATCCCGATCGGACCCTGCGCCTCGGACGCCGGGCGGTTCGAACGGTCGTGCAAATCGCCGCGAACGCCGGAATTCCCGGCCGGAACGAGGGCGACGAGCACGATGCGCTTGCCCGGTCGCTGCGTGATCAAGGCCGCGGCATCGAGCAGGAGGTCGAGACCCTTGTTGTGGAACTCGTAGCGACCGGACGTGCCGACGAAAACGGCATCGGACACGTCGGCGCCGACCATTCGTCCGGCGAGTTCGACGAGCTTTGCGCGCGCTTCGTCCCGCGTGGTCTTGCCGGCCAACTCGTCGACCACGTCGAGGTCGATGCCGTTCGGCAGGATCGGGTCCGCGCGTCGACCGAGCAGCACCGCTGCCTCGTCGCGCGTTACGCCGCTCACCGTCGTGAACGCGTCGGCCTCACGCGCGCACACGACCTCCATCGAGTGCTTCGCCACGACGCCGAAGACGCGTGACGCCTCGCCCGGAGTTCGACCGGCCAATCCATCGACGGGGGCCTTGCCTGTCGACGCGATGGAACGACCGAGGATCGTCGCGTGCGTCGTGAAGATGGTGCCGACGGAAGGGTCGTGCTTCTGGAGCCACAGACCACCTGCGCCTGTCATCCACTCGTGGAACTGGGCGACCGCGCGGCGACCGCGCGGCGCGACGCGCTCTTCGCACCACGCTTGGATGAC
>JAYTBY010000329.1:0-3951 GCA_043736755.1 Planctomycetota bacterium
CATGCCTCGCGCGGATAACGTCGGCGAGCGGCCTCTTCGATACACGTACGCGCCGCGACGTGCAACGCAAGCCGGCCCGGCGCCGCGGCAGTCCTGGCCAGCGAATCGTGCGGGGAACGTGTGGGTTCCTCGAGGTCCATCGGCTGCTGTGCGCTCAATCGAGTGGACACAACATGACCGTGCGCAACGTCAGCGGCGACTGGAAACTCGGTGGCCACTGCCCCGGATCGAAGCCCGTCGCCTCGACCTCGATCCGGTCTGGCCACTCCTCGAGCTCGATGCGCACTCGACCTTCGCCGTCCGTGACGCCCAGGAACTGCCCAGCGTGGACGAAACTCGCCGCGACGACTGGCGTGTGTTGACTGCAGTGCAGCACGCGGAAATCGCGGCGGAAACCGCGCTCGAGCCGAACCGTGCGCTCGACGACGGCGCCCGCGACAGGGACACCCGCGGAAAAGAGCCGGGCTCTCTCGTCACGGCGGCCGCGGGCGCACACGAAGTAGTCGAGGTCCTCCAGCGCCGGCAGAGCGACCGTCAGTTCGGCGGAGTTCAGGGCCCCGAGCACGCGGGATCGCACGCGCTCACCATCGAGACGTTCGACCGCGATCCACACGTCCGCGAGCGGCTCGTTCGACTCCGCGGCGAGCAAGCGGAAGCGCACGTCGACGCGTGGGGCCGGCGCTCGGCACGTCACGACGATGTCGCGCGCGCCGAACGAATACTTCGACACTTCGGGCTCGAAACCAGCTTCGAGATCTCCACCCGCGGCATGGAGCTCGACCTCGCTACCGCGAATCGCGACCAGGTCGAAACGACCGTCCTTGCGCACCGGGATCGTGATCGGGGAGCCGCCGTCGATCGTGGCCCAGAGTCCGGGGTTTCCGCAGCCGTCGCCGACGACGGACCCCGACAGCGCGAGCTCCGCGTATCCCTCGGGCGCAGGTGATGCGAGCCCGCCGGGGAAGCGCAGGACGACGTCCACGCGCTCACCCCGCTCGACCGCCGGCGCGAGCGTCTCGACGACATCGTCGGCATTCGTGCCCGTGACGCGCACTCGATGCGCGATGTTGGGTGTGACGGCGAAGTCCATGTCGGAGCCGGCGGTCACGACGAAATCGGGACCACGCGTTCCGGGCGAAGGCACGGCGCCGACGGGCATGATTTCGTACCGCAAGTCGCCGCTCGGACGCGGCCCCTCGACGACGATGCTGACGATCGTGGACGGTGCGGCGACGAGGACGATCGGACTGCGCGTCGTCGCGTCGACGACGAACTCGTCGCTCTCGACGTAGTACGAGTCGGCCATCTGGAGCGCCTTGCCGACGAGGACGAGCCGCGCATGTCGCTTGCGCAGCGCGGGTAGGAGCTCGGCGGTCTCCGCACCGCTGCCACGCAGCATGGCGAGCGCGCTCCGGCGGCGGGGATAGGTTCCGCGTTCGCCCACCACGCGAGGCAGCTCGGACTCGGTGTGGACTTCGACCCACCACGTGTCCGAGGCCGAGCCGTCGGGCCCCACGACGCGGACCTGCAGCGCATCGGTCGTCGCGCTCGGATGCGCCGCGACCCGTGGCATCTCGAGAGCCCGTACGTCCTCGACGAGCATGTCGGCGTTCGGCTGCGTCTCCGCCTGAAGATCGGCGCGCACGGCAGCAGTGCCGATTGGGGCCGCGCGGCCATCCACATCCGACACGAACCAACTCGTGGTCAGGATGACCGCGAGCACGACGATCGCGAGCGAGATCAAGACGCGCCGACGCATGAAAGGAAGATAGCTGCGTGAGGGCACCGTGCCGTGCTGTCCCAGCGAAGCGGCCGTCAAGAATGGATGAGGAACACGCCGTATCGGCCGGATCCAGGCCTCGATTGGCCGGTTCACGAGCTTGGCGGCGACTCGATACGCGAGACCGCCAGCGCGCCGAGCCCCGCCAGCACCGCGCATGTCGCGAAGGCCAGATCGGCGCGCCCGAACTGCAGCGCAAGGCCGATACCAACACTCGAAACGAGGTTGCCGAGCGAGTTCGCGCCGGCGAGCAGGCCGAACGCCTTGCTGCGCGACGCGCGCGGGACCAAGCTCGCGCAGGTCGCCTTCTCGAGCGTCTCCTCGGCCGCGACGTACACGCCCGACAGCACGATGGCGACGATGAGCCACGCGAGCGACGTCGATCCGAAGGCCAGGAGCACGTGCGTGATCGCCCCGACGCCATAGCCCGCGGCGAGCAACTTCGGCTTCGGGAATCGATCCGCGAGTCGGCCGATGCCGAGCGCGGCCAGGGCGCTGATCGCATTGTGCAACGCGTAGAGCCCAACTGCCGCCGTGAGCGTGCCCGTGCCGAAGCCCGAGGCCAGGTCAGCGCTGTCAGCGCTCGCGCCGGACGATGCGCCCAGAGCGCGCGCAGCCAGGAGGATCAGGAACGTGCGCGAGAAGTCCGACACACCGAACACGGACACCGCGCGGATCAGGCGCCAGTACGCCGGCGGCAACGGCGCGTGCGCGGCCGCGATCGGAGCTTCTGTCGCGCCGCGCCGATCCTTCACGAAGAGGAGGATCGCCAGCACGGGAACCAGCGCCGGCAGGATCGACCACCCGATCACTTCGCCCGCCGTGAGCCCGTACGCGACGAGCAAGATCGCGAGCAGAGGTCCGACGACGGCGCCGAGCATGTCGGCCGCGCGCTCGATGCCGTAGACGCGCCCGTAGTGCGTCGGCTCCACCTCGTCGGCCAGCAAGTGGTCGCGCAGCGGCGAGCGGAATCCGCGTCCGGCCCACGCGGTCGCGCGCAACGCCCCGAGCGCCACGGGCCCGCGCACGAGAGCCATCGACGCCGTGCCGAGTGCCGTCAGCGCGTATCCCGCCGCGACCCATGGCGCTTTGCGACGCAGACGCTGTCCGGCGTAACCGCCGGCCAGCTTGGCCGACGCGTAGACGAGATCCGCAAACCCCTCGACCGCCCCCAACGCCGCCGGACCGAGCCCGATCGCGCCGAGGTACAGCGGCAGGACCGCCGTCGCCATCTCGTGCCCGACGTCCGAGAAGAACGTCGCGGCGCAGATGCCCAGCGCGCCGCGCGTGATCCAACCGCGCTCGGCCGACGGTCTCCTCGCGCGCTGGCCGTCGTCACTCACCGCGGATCAGTGCACCGCCGCGTCTGACCCCGTGTCCATCGTCTCGAGGAAGCTGCGCTTCGTCTGCGTGCCGCTCTTCCCGAAGATCTGGCCGACGTTCTTCATGCCCAACTTGAAGTCGTCGAGCATCCCGTAGCCCGACACGACCGCGTGCTGGTACCAGAGGAAGCCGAGCAACGTGAAGTCGAACGCCGGGTTGCGCGGCATGCGCACGAGCTGGCGCACCAACTGCTCACCGCCGGGCACGTAAACCGCGACGTTGAAGAGCTTCTGCAGGTTCACGACCTCGCGCAGGTCCGAGCGCTTCATCATCGAGTCGTTCTGGATCGACGGACCGATGTCGCGCTCCAGATCGACGCGCCCGAGCGCGAAATCCTGCTGTCCGAGCACGGTCGACTTGAACGGCCGATAGATGAGCACCGTGCAACCGTTCGGCTTGATGCGCTTGTTGACGCGCGCCGTCTCGAACATGTCCTCCAGCGTTTCCGCCGGCGAACCCATGATGTTGTTCGTGCGGTACGTGATCTTGTGCTTCCGCAGGAGCTTCGGGATCGAATAGACGATTTCGTCCGTGTACCCCTTCTTGTAGACCTCGAGACGCACCTTCTCGGAGCCCGACTCCAACCCGAACTGGACGCTGACGCACCCCGCGCGCTTCAACGCGATGATGTCGTCCTCGTTCAGATAGTTGATGTTGATGTTGCAGGCGAAGGGCAAGCCGACGCGCTTCGGCCACTTCTCCGCGAACTCCTGGATCCAGCCGCGCGTCATGTTCAGCGCGGCGTCGCCGAAGTTCACCATCTTGAAGTCGGGGTAGCGCGCGAGGAT
>JAYTBY010000330.1:0-1770 GCA_043736755.1 Planctomycetota bacterium
GCCGTCACGATCCCGATCCCACAAATCGAATTGCCGCGCTTTCACTTCGGTGACAATTCGAAATCGGGTGTTGGTCAAGGTCCGGGGGAAAAGGGGACGCCGGTCGACGGCGACCGACAAGACGGCGAAGGTTCGGGCGGAGCGGGCGAAGAGGCCGGCCACCATGTGCTCGAAGTCGAGGTCGAGCTCGAAGAGCTGGCGCGCATGTTGGGCGAGGAACTCGAATTGCCGCGCATCGAGCCCAAGGGCGACAAGGCCTTGGTCGCCGACGGCGGACGCTACTCCGGCGTGCGCGACGCTGGCCCGAAGTCGCTGCGCCACTTCCGACGCACGTTCAAGAACGCGCTGACGCGTTCGATCGCCGAAGGCATCTTCGATCCGACTGCGCCGGAGGTCATCCCGATGCCGGAGGACGAACGCTTCCGCTGGAAGAAGCGTGCGCCGAAGCCGGAATCGTCGGCCGTGATCTTCCACGTCATGGACGTCTCGGGCTCGATGGGGCGCGAGCAGAAGGACGTCGTGCGCATCAAGGCGTTCTGGATCGACACGTGGCTGCGCAGCCAGTACCAGAACCTCGAAGTCGTCTACATCGTGCACGACGCGGTCGCGAAGATCGTCGACCAACAGAGCTTCTTCTCGTTGCGCGAATCGGGCGGCACGAAGATCAGTTCGGCGTACGAACTGCTGCTGCAACTCGTGCGCGACAAGTACCGACCCGAGGACTGGAACCTCTATCCGTTCCATTACTCCGACGGCGACAACTGGTCGGCGCGCGACACCGAGCGCTGCATCGCGATCCTGCGCGACGAGCTCCTGCCGCGCGTGAATCAGTTCTGCTACGGCCAAGTGAAGAGTGCTTACGGATCGGGTCAGTTCAAGAAGGACCTCGACACGGGTCTCGAAGGCCAGGAGAAGCTGGTCACCGCCGGCGTCAACGATCGCGACGGGATCGCCGACGCAATCCGCGCGTTCCTCGGGAAGGGGCGCTGATGACGAAGCGCACGGAACTGTCCGCGCAACTGCGTCATGAAGCGACGCGCATCGAGCGCATCGCGCGCTCGGCCGGCCTCGACTTCGGTGACGTCGCGTTCGAGATGGTGGATGCGCGCGACGTGAACGCGCTGGCGGCGTACGGGGGGTTCCCGGTGCGCTATCCGTCCTGGCGATTCGGGATGGACTTCGAAAGGCTCGACAAAGGCCGTCAATACGGGCTGTCGCGCATCTACGAACTCGTCATCAACACGGACCCGGCGTACGCGTGGCTCGTGCGCACGAACAGCGACATGGAGCAGAAGCTCGTCATGGCGCACGTGCTCGGGCACGCCGACTTCTTCCGGAACAACGTGTGGTTCCAACCGACGGACAAGGGGATGCTCGATCGCATGGCCGATCACGGCACGCGGATCCGCCGCGCGATCGACCTGCATGGACAGGACACGGTCGAGGCGTTCCTCGACATGTGCCTCGTGCTCGACAACCTGCTCGATCCGTTCCTGCCGCTGCGCGAGCACATGAAAGTGCGCGCGGCTGCCAATCGCGACCCGCGCGTCACCGCTGAACCCTCGTTCGAAGCCGTGCGCGAGCGCGCCTTGACCGGTGGCGGCAGTCGGCCGCCGACGTTCGATCTGCTCGGATTCCTGGCCGAGCGCGCTCCCCTTCAAGAGTGGCAGCGCGACCTCCTGCGGATCGTGCGTGCCGAGGCGTACTACTTCCTTCCGCAGCGCATGACGAAGATCATGAACGAGGGTTGGGCCAGCTTCTGGCACAGCC
>JAYTBY010000331.1:0-8684 GCA_043736755.1 Planctomycetota bacterium
GCGTCGTGGTCGACGATCAGCTTCAGCGTGTCCGTGGCGATCGTGTACTGCCAGATTTTGGCGGTGTGGGCTTGGTTGCCCGGGTCTTCCTGGATCAGCAGGTTGCCACGCTTGTCGATGCACAGGTTGTCCATCATCTGCTGGCCTTCCGTGCCGTCGAGGAGGATGGAGATCTGGCCGCCCAGCGTGACGTCGTTCGCGTCCGCGAAACGCAGACGGAAGAGACGGCTACGACCGACCGTGACGACCGTGCCGAAGCGATCCGTCGTGACGAAGTAGAAGTCGCGCGGGTTCGCCGGATCCCAGCAGCCGTCTTCGGGACGCAGGAACTCGGTGACGCCGCCCGCGACGCTGTTCGCCTGGAGCACTGCGCCGGTGAGGGCCGAGACGTCGCCCAGGTTGGCGAGCTGGAACGTGGTCACGCCGCCCAAGGCCGTCGTGCGGTCCTCGAGCGGGATGCCCGGGACGCGGATGCCGTACTTCGTGCCGCCGACGAGGCCGGCCTGCTCGATCACGGACGTGGCGCCCGGGTTCTTGTCGCCGACGTAGACGTAGACCTGACCCGGCGTCGAGTCGTCGAGGCCGATGACGACGGTCTTCGGCGACGGGAACGGTCGCGCGAGGCAGTTTTCCCAGCTGTACTTGCCGAGGTGCGGCAGGTCGTAGCTGATCCGCGCGCTCGAGCCGGTGACGATGTGCGCGAAAGCTCGGCCTTCGGCGCCGATCTCTTCGCCACTCAGGAAGATGTACGGCTCGGGGGTGAAGGGGGTGGCGTTCGGGAAGAAGGCGGTCCGATCGGCCAAGTCTCCGGAGCACAACCGTCCGAGCACCTGGGACCCCGTGGTCGTGACGCTCAGGATGTGATCCCGGCCGAGGAACACGGACTTGTTGGCGCGGTTGAGGCCCCAGAAGGACACGAACGAGCCGATCTGGCCGTGGGCGCGGACCGTGCCGACCGTGGTGTTGAGCTCGTGGTTCACGAGCAGACCGAAGGAACGACCGTTCGGAGCGCGCTGGTACGCGCCCATCCCGTCGGGGATGCCGACCATCCGGTAGCCGTTCACGGCGTCACCGACGGTGAGCAGGGAAACGGTCTGAACACCCGGCGCACCCGCAGCGGGAAGGAGGTAGGGGGATTGGCTGCTGCTCGGGCCCGTTACTTGAGCCGATGCAACCGTGGGGAGGAGAGCCGCGGTCATGCCCGCGGCGACGAGGGACTTCTTCATGGCAAGTCGAGAGGATCTGGGAGATCCCTTGATGGAGGACACGATCGAACTCACGGAGAACGTGCGACGACGGTGCAGCACGTTCGGTCCGCGCGAGCGGCGTTGTCGCTGCCGTGCACCAAGATCCGCCAAACGGTCCGCAAGGAGCGCAGCAATCCGCGAGCGCCATGGAAGTCGAGTCGTAGCGTCGCTCGCGTTCGCCATGCGAGCTGCGTCGCGGAGCCGAGAGATCGCCACGCAGTTCCGCTGCGCAACGTCACGTGCATCACACGTCGTGTCACTGGCGACGACGTCGTCAAGGACAGCAGCGAACGCTCAGTGCGTTCGAGGTGTCGAACACCGCGCCTCCGCCCAACGGGTTCCGATACCAGCACGGGAGGAACCGCCCATCGCCGCCCTGCACGGTCCCGAGCGGCGGAATGGCCGTGAAATCGAGCGTTCGCGCACCGATCCCAGCCAGTGACGAACAGATCGTTTTGTCCTTGGACGTGTCGATCGCGATTACCTACCTCGCGCGCGGAGGTCGTGCTCGGAACGAGAACGTCGAGCAGGAAGAGAGGCCGTTGGTCCACGCGCGAACTCCGAGCAACCGCCACGGAGTCTCCACCCACACGCGAAGACTGTGTGGCCTCGCGACCAACTTCAGGCCAGAGTTCTTCGCCGAGAGTCAGAGCCGCCACGCGACGGACAACCCGTTCGTCAGGTTGAACGTGCTCAGCGTGCAGAAGGCGGCCGAGTTCCGGTACCAGACCTGATCGTGGATCGAAAGCGCTGCCTTCGAGCGCCAACTCTTGGGTCTCGTCGCCGCCGTTGGCCTGAGGCTTGTTGTCCCCGCTCGAGTCGGCCAGTAGCTTTCACGCCGATGGATCCAGAGGTCCGAATCCCACGGGCGGTATCGAGACACGGACGCGGTTGGATCGTCGTGCTGATGCTCGTCGCGGTAGCTGCGTGCGTCGCGTATTTCACATCGCGCGGTCGCGACACGAACTCGGCGGTCGAGCGCGAAGTCACGACTCTCGACAACGCCACGTTCATGCCAACGGAACTCATCGCATCGCCGCCGGCCGAGCGCGCGGCCGCATTGCCCGCCGTGAAGGAAGAAGAGGTGTTCGCCGCGGCTCCCGCGAAACCTGCGGTGGAACGCACGGCCAACGTGACCATCCGTTTGCTCTCGAACGGCGAGCCCATGCGCGAAGGTCGCGTCGTACTGCGCACGTTCGACGGCGTGCGTCTCGCGCGCGACGTCGATGCGACGACGGGCGAAGCGCGGTTCACGGACTTGAAGCCCATGAACTACGACGTCGCCGTCGAGTCGATTCCCGAAGGCTGGCTCATCACGCGGGCTTTGGCGAACGATCACAAACGCGGTTACGGCGTACGGATCTATGCCGAACTCGGCGAGAACCGCCTCGATCTCGAGTTCGAGCCCGGCGCCATCGTCCGCGGGATCGTTCACGACGAGAACGGTTGGCCCGAGTCCGACGCTCGGGTGCACATCTACTCGCTGCATCCACGCGAGCGGAGCGTCCGCTCACGATTCGTGGACGTGACGGGCGGGACTTTCGAGGTGAGCGTGCACGCCGGCGCATCGTTGATCGAGGTCATGAACTCAAGCGGACAGAAGCGTCGCGTACCGCCGCCCGTGCAGGTGATCGACCTCGCGGTGGGCGCTCGCGCGGATCTCGAGTTCCGCTTCGAGCGCGGAACGGAGACGTTCGCCGGCCGCGTCCTCGACGAAGTCGGAGCGCCGTTCGCCGGACTCCAGGTGGGCATCTCTCGATCACAATCGGTCGCGCAGGTCGCCGGCGCGCGACCGCTCGGCGGCGACTGGCGCCAAGGCTTGACCGGGTCCAAGACCGACGCCGATGGGCGCTTCGCGTTCGAAGGTCTGCCGCGCGGCAAGTGCGCGGTCTACATCGAGGAAAAGGGCGTTTCTCCCTTCGATCGACCCGCCGACGCGACCGTCGCGCGCATCCAGAATCCGCGGACCGTCGAGCTCCCGCTCACCGAGCCATGGCAAGTCACGATCGAACGGGCACATCCCGTCCTCGTTCGCGGGCGTGTCCTCATCGAGAAGAAGGGGCAGGTCCACTCGCTCGAAGTCGTGCTCCCGGTCGGCGAACGTCGAGCCAAGGAGCACCGAGAGAGCTTCAACATCGGCTATGACGGCGCGTTCAAGTTCCACCTCGATGGCGCGGAGGCGGACGCGGCGATCGAGCTGCAGCACGAAGGTCGTGTTCAGCGCGTGCCGCTCGCGCTCTCGACGAACTCGACCGAGCTGCTGGTCGACGTCCCGTTGCCCTGAGGTGCGTCAGAGACGCCACGCGACGGACAACCCGTTCGTCAGGTTGAACGTGCTCGCCGTGCAGAACGCGGCGCTGTTCCGGTACCAGACCTGATAGTGGATCGTCGTCGCGCCGGCGATTCCGCCGACGATCGCGAGCGAAGGACTGCCGCTCGAAGGCAGCGACGACGCGTTCGTGACGTTCGTACGGATCCCGAGTCGCAGCACGGATCCAGCGACGCAGCGCAATCCGTCGCCGAACACGGATCCGGCGCCCGCGGCCTGCTGCGCGGTGCCCTGGAAGAAGAGCGCGGACGAGTTCGGCATCCCATCCGCGCGCAGCACGAGTGAGTCGAGCGCGATCGAAGCGCCGCCGATCGCGATCAGCCGTCCAGCGAGGCCAAGCGAGTTCGCGCAACCACACCGTTGCGAACTCGCGCTCGAGTTGCCGCACGGGCACGGCGTGCCCGATCCGTCGCCCATGCAGAAGGCACTCGTCACTTCCGCGCGGAACGCCGAAACGATCCCGGCTGTGTCGTTCAACGTGCGCCAGGCTTCGGCGGCGAACGGGCTCGGGCTGGCGATGCCGAGCACTTCTCCTTGCCACGACACACTGGGGTTCGAGAAGAACGGGATGCGCGCGCCCGGGGCGTACGCCATGACGGTTCGCCACGCCTGGCCCGGCGTTCGATAGCCGTAGGCGTAGCTCGAGTGGCCCGGTGGATACGGTTCGCTGCGATCGAACACGTAGACGTCCGAGACGCCGTTCGTATCGACGAGCACGCGGCGCGGCTCGCGAACGCGACGCGCATGCCGGTCGAATCGATCGCGACGGCTGAGCCCTCGCCCGCTCCGCCCGGGATCTCCGCGCCGGAACTCGAGATGCTGACGCGCTCCGTTGAACTGCTGATTAGATCGCGTACGAAGACATCCGACTCACTGTTCGCATCGTTCGCGACCAGATCATCGGCGCGACTCGTGAATGCGAGGCGTCGGCCGTCGCTCGAGAACGAAGGCGCGGAGCCGACGGTCGTCGCGCCGTTCGCCGGGGAACCGAGGAGGTTCTGGCTGGCGAGCAGCGTCACGTTGCCGACTCGATCGCGCGCGAAGAGGTCCGTGACGCCGTTCGTGTCGCCGCCGACGACATCGGCCGACGCGCTCGCGAAGGCGACAAAGCGTCCGTCGGCGGAGATCGCGCACAGAGGTTCGCACGGGCCCGCGATCTCGAAGCCGAGGGTCGAGAGGCTCGCTCGCGACGTCGTCGCGAGCGTCATGTCGCGCACGAAAACATCAATTGCACCGTTCGTGTCGTTCGCCACAAGGTCGCTCGCCGCGCTACTGAATGCGACGAAACGCCCGTCTTCCGAGACGCGCGCTCCGCTGGATACGCCGAGCGCGGGTTGGCTCGTGACGCTCGCGCTGACGAGCACCGTCGCGCCCGAGAGTCGATCCCAGCGCAGGATCTGACTGTTCGCGAGACTCGCGCCCAAGTTCGGAGCGCGCGTGGTGAAGACGACCCAGCGTTCCGCGGTCGAGAAGGAAGGCTCGAAGCAGTCACCGTCGGCTTCTGCGCCACCGGCCGCGAGGATGCGCGTCGTCGTCGATCCGCCGACATCGCGCACGAAAACGTCGATCGCGCCGTTCGTGTCGCCCGCGACGAGGTTCGTCGCCGTGCTCGCGAAGGCCACGAACGCCCCGTCTCCGGTCGACGGCGCGCCGATCGACGCACCGTTGGCCTGAAGTCCGGCGCTCGAGACGCTGACGCGCGTCGTCGCGAGCAATCCGCGGTTGCGGAGGAAGATGTCCACCGCACCGTTCGTGTCACCTGTGACCAACGTCGACGCGCTACTCGCGAAAGCGACGAACGACCCGTTCCGAGCGATCGAGGGTTGGCCGGATGCGCCAACGACTTGCGTCGAGTTGCCCGCCACGCTCACGCGCGAGCATTTCGTCGTCGAGGTGTCGCGGTCGTGCGCGAGTCCCATGACGTGGCCGAGTTCGTGCGCGAGCGACAAGTTCGCCGCGGCGCAGTTGCGCGCGACGACGCAGAACGCGTACGGGGCGAAACCGGCACCGAGGTTCGTCAGGGAGTTCGCGACGCCGCACGATTGCCCCGATTCCACGATCATCGCGACGACGTCCGCGCCGCATGCGTCGCGGAGCGCCGGGATCTGGTCCAAGAACCCGTCATTCGCGATGGTCATCCGTGCGAGATCGGTAACTACGCTCGGCGATTCGGAATATGCGACTTCGTGACGCGCGGCGAGTCGCACACGTTGGAGGACTCCGCTCTCTGCGTAAGCCGAGTTCGTCTCGGCGAGTGCCAGATCGATCAGCGCTTCGACCGCCGCGGCTCCGCCCTCCGTCGCGCGTGCGAGCGGCGTCCAAACGACCATGACGTCGATGGTCGCGGCAGTAGCGAGCGCGATCGATAGAGGGGCGAGTTGTGGCGCGCTCGAGACGAAGCGATCGACCTCGGGCTCCGTGCACGGCGCCAGCGAAGCCGCATCGACGGTCGCGACTTCGACACGGCCTCCGAGCCGACCGTGAACGCGCGCGACGTTCTGGCCTTCGCGTACCGTGCCCGCTACGACGCCATCGACGACAGCGAACGACGCGAAACCCACGTGCGGAGGCGCCAGGACTCCCGTCCACGTGAATCCGCCGTCGGTGAGGTCCGCGTTCTGTCGAATCGCGACGATGACCGCGTGTTCCAGCTCGACCCGCACGCTCGGCGCGGCAGCGGAGAGTTGCCCGACGTCGCTCTCACTCGGCGCCGAGATCGCCAAAAGGCTCAGGAATCCGGCGTGAAAACAGGTCGGCAGCATGGTGCGGGGTGCATCCCCACATCCATCCTACGCCGATCCTCGAAGGCCGGGCCCCGCACGGGCTCGCGAGCGAACTCAGGCCGCGCGCAGCATCGTGTGCAACCGGATGATCGCCGCGCGATCCGTGTCGAGCTCGAGCGACGGGTACGCCACGCTGAAGTTGGCCCAGCGGAACTCGGCCCAGCGCGGATCGAGACGCACCCGCTGCTGCGGTTGCGCGGTCTTGAAGCCGTACGTCCACTCGATGACGTCCTCGTCACCGAAGCACCAACGCGCGGGCATGTCGAGATCGATCACATCGGCCGGCTGGAGGATCCCTGTGTCGTCGAGGACCTCGCGTTGGATCGCGCTCTCGAACTTCTCGCCGAAGCCGATCGTGCCTTGGACCGGGCCCCAGAGGCTCTCGATGCCCTGTGCGCTCTTCAACAGCAGGTAGCGCGGCTCGGGGCCAGCGACCTCGAAGACGAACACCTTGATTCTGTGGATCAGCTCGCTCATCGCCGTGTGGTGGGGGAAGGGACTCTGCGACTTCCTAGATCCCAACCTGTCCCATCGGAACGCAGCCGACGGCCAGGCGAGGAAGAATCCGTTTCCGCCTCCGACTTGGACGATTCATCGCCCGGCCGTACGGTTCTTTCCATGCCGTCCCCGCGTCTTGCTCGCGCGCTCGCCGCTCTGGACACGCTCGTCGATTGGGAGCGGCGCGACCGGCGCGGCATGCACGTGTCGCTCCTGCCCATGGTCGATCTTCTGGAGCGCCTCGGGGACCCGCACCGCGCGTTTCGATCCGTGCACGTGACCGGTACGAAGGGGAAAGGGACGACCTCGGCGCTCACCGCGGAGGGGCTCATGCGCGCTGGGATCCGCACGGGGCTGTACACGTCGCCGCACCTCGAGCGCGTGAACGAGCGTGTGCGCGTCGACGGCCGCGAGGTCGAGGACGAGGACTTGGCCGTTGCGCTAGAGGACGCGCTCGCAGCACGTGAAGCCGCGATTCTCGCCCGGACGCCCGCGGACGAAGCCACGTGGTTCGATGTCGTCACCGCGGCAGCTTTCGTGTCATTTGCCCGAGCGAAATGCGCCTGGGTGGTGGTCGAGGTCGGCATCGGCGGGCGTCTCGATTCGACGAACGTCGTCTTCGGCGAGGTCTGCGTCGTGACGAACATCGATCTCGAGCACGTGCAAGTCCTGGGCTCGACCCGCGCCGCGATCGCGCGGGAAAAGGGCGGCATCGTGAAGCGGGGATCGACACTCGTGACCGGGGTCTTCGCCGAATCTGGCGCGTCGCCGGATGACGACGCGTCGAGCGCGCTCGGAGAGATCGCCGCTTCACTGGGCGTCGAGACTCTGCGTCCCGATCGGCGCGCGGATCGCCTCCTCGATCGCAACATCGACCTGGCGCGCATCGTCCTCGACGAGCTCGGCCGACGCGGCGTGCAGGGGTCGGAAAGAATTTCCAGCTCGCTGCTCGACGCGGCTGCGATTCACAACGCGGCGCTGAGCGGTCGTCAGGAGCTGCGGTCGGTCGCCGGCGTCCCCGTCCTCCTCGACGGCGCGCACGTGGCCTCGAGCATCGGGGCCATCTTGCGCGAGGCCGCAGCCGACGCACGCCTCCCGCGTCGCAAGCCCGTCGTCGTGTTGGCCCTCGGTCGCGACAAGGACGCCGACCTGGTGCTCAAGGCCCTGCGCAACGAGGCCGATAGGCTGCTTTGCACCACGACGGCCTCCGGGGCGTTGCGGGCTATGGAATCCTTGGTCGAGGACGCGCTTCGCTTGGGAATAGACGCCGAAACAGCGTCGAGCCCGTCGAACGCCCTCGCCAGGGCCATCCAGCTCGCGGCGGACGGCGGTTGGATCCTGGTGACGGGCTCCTTCCACCTGGTCGGAGCCGTGCGACCCCTGCTCGACGCCCCACCGACCGACTTGCCACCTCGATGCTGACCATCGTCTCGGACCTGATCCTGACGGACTCGTTCCTGATCAAGGGCAACATCGAGAACAAGTACACACGGCTGTCGCAGGTCCTCGACGAGCACCGTCGGTACTTCATCAAAGTGCGCGACGCATCGCTGGTCGACCTGAACTCGTGCGAGCGCATCAACACGCCGCTCCTGCACGTGAACGTGGACGAGATCCTGCTCGCGCACGAATTCCTCGATCAAGGCGGCGATCCGCAGCAGCGCGATCTCGCGAAGAACCAGTCGATGCACCGCGTGCGCGTCTTCTACACGGGCTCGTTGAACGTCGAGCTCGGCGGTGAAGTTCGTCCCGGTTCGTACGAAGCCGACGACCGCTCGTCGCGTCGGTTCTTCACGATGATGAACCCGGTGCTGCGGGGCTTCAACG
>JAYTBY010000332.1:0-3934 GCA_043736755.1 Planctomycetota bacterium
GCATGCGATCGAGGTTCACGTCGAGGATCGTGACGTCCGCGCCGAGGCCCGCGGCCATGCGCGCGGCCTGCGTGCCGACGACGCCGCCGCCGAGGATCAGCACTTTCGCGGGACGAACTCCGGGCACGCCGCCGAGCAGGATGCCCGAACCGCCGAGCGGGGCTTCGAGGTACTTCGCGCCCTCTTGGATCGCCATGCGACCGGCGACTTCGCTCATCGGCGTGAGCAGCGGCAGCCCGTGGTTGTGCTCGAGCGTCTCGTACGCGAACCCGTACGACCCGGTCGCGAGGACGCCGTCCGTCAGCTTGCGATCCGCGGCGAGGTGCAAGTAGGTGAAGAGCGTCTGGCCCTTCCGCATGTGCGGCCACTCCGTGCTCAGCGGCTCCTTGACCTTGAGCACGAGATCCGACTTCGCCCAGACCGTCGCGGCATCGGGCGCGATCGTCGCACCGGCTTTCTGGTAGGCCTCGTCGGGGAGCGAGCTGCCCAGTCCGGCGCGCGTCTCGACCATGACCTCGTGCCCCTGACCGCGCAGGCGATCCACCCCGGCCGGGGTCAGGGCGACGCGGTTCTCGTTGTTCTTGATCTCTTTCGGGACGCCGATCTTCAAAGGTGGCTCTCGTCGCGTTCGGGGGTCGAGGTACCGGGCAGCGCCGGGCACAGGGGGCGCGAAGTCTATCGAGCGCCAGACTCTTGTCGAAGGCTGGCGCGATCCGCTACCTTCTCCGCCCTCGAACACCGCAAGGTGGCCGAGGAACGACGCGCCGACGCGCCTGGGCGTTTAGCTCAGTTGGCTAGAGCGCCACGTTGACATCGTGGAGGTCACTGGTTCGAGCCCAGTAACGCCCACCAGTCGCGCGCGCGTCGTCGGGTCTCCGGACCCGGGTGTGGGGTCGCGGGCTTTCCGGGGCTGCTGGCTTTCCGGGGCTGCTGGCTTTCCGTGCTGGCTTTCCGTGCTGGCTCTCCGGGGCCGCGGATCCACTCCGCCGACTGCAGCAGGTCCAGGTCGCCGACCCCGGCAGTGCCGTGTTGCCCACCCCGTCGGTGCCGTGTCGCCGACCCCGGCAGTGCCGTGTTGCCGACCCCGTCGGTGCCGTGTCGCCGACCCCGTCGGTGCCGTGTCGCCGACCCCGTCGGTGCGGAACGCCCCGACATGACTCACAAGCGTAGGCTCGGGCACGTAGTTCCGAACCCGCGCCCGAACATCTCGGGCACATCGAGGACGACCCGCCATGACCCTCCGCTGCCCGATTGCCGCCTTCTTTCTGCCCGCCCTCGCGCTCACGCTCGCGAGCCGTCCCGCGGAAGCGCAAGACCGACAAGGCCGCATGACGGCGATCGTGCAGGTCGCCCGCGACGCATCCCCCGCTGTCGTCTACATCCAAACCGGCGGCGAGAAAGTCGGCGTGAACATCTGGGGTCGGCTCAGCACGCAGCAGTTCACCGGTTCGGGATCGGGCGTCGTCATCCACAAGGAAGGCTTCCTGATCACGAACTACCACGTCGTGAAGGACGCGAAGCAGATCACGGTCACCTTCGATCGCGAGCACGACGACGCAACGTACAGCGCGCAGCTCGTGTCCTTCGTCGAGGAGGAGGACCTGGCGCTCTTGAAGATCGACAGCGACAAGGATTTCCCGATCATTCCACTCGGAACCAGCTCCGACCTGATGCTCGGCGAATCGGTGATCGCGATCGGGAATCCCTACGGTCAGACGCACACGGTCAGCCAGGGGATCATCTCCGGGCTCCACCGCAACGTTCAGATCCCGAACGCCAGACTCACGTTCAACGACCTGATCCAGACGGACGCTTCGATCAACCCGGGAAACAGCGGCGGTCCGCTCCTCAACGTGTTCGGTGATCTCATCGGCATCAACAGCGCGATGAACGTCCAAGCGCAGAACATCGGTTTCGCGATCCCGATCGACCGCGTGAAGCAAGTGCTCGAGGAACAACTCCTCGCGCCGCAAGCGGCCTCGGCGTGGCTCGGATTCGACGTCGCTCCCGGCGATCAACACATCCAAGTGCGCGACGTGATCCAGGGCAGCCCGGCGTTCGCGGCTGGCCTGCGCGAGGGCGATTGCATCGTCGCGTTGGGCGGACAGAACGTGACTTCGCAGGACGAGTACCGGCTCGCGCGGATCGGTCTCACGCCCTCGAAGGAGGTCGAGGTCAAGGTCGAACGCGACGGCGAGAGCCGCAAGGTGCGCATGGCGCCGTGGGAGAAGGTCGACGGCTTGCTGTACCAACACCTCGGGGTGCGCGTGAAGAATCGCGACGCTTGGAACGGCAGCGCCGTCGTGATCAGCGAACTCCGCGTCGACGGACCGGCGGCCAAGCTCGGGCTGAAGCCGGGCGACGTGCTCGACGCCGTGCGGCTCCAGACCGGCCCACGGCCGCAGTCGTGGCGGATCGATTCGCGCGAAACTTTTGCGCGGCTCGTCCAGCAGCTCGCGCCCGGCACGCAGATCGAGGTCGCGATCTACCGCGACGTGGACGCGGATGGGCGACTCACGCGCAACGACGAGCACCGGGGCGTTCTGACGATCGAGTGACGGCTCGAGGCCCCGGCGGGCCGCGGGTAAGCCGCGCACGGTCCTCTGCGATCGTCATGGCGCCGCGCAGAACCGCGCGACGCGGGGAGGCCGCGGAGAAGGCGAGCGTACGTCCTCCCCGATGCTCGTGGCGCCGCGCAGAACCGCGCGACGCGACTCACGGAATCTTCACCGACTTCGAGCGCCGGCCGATAGGTATAGTTCTCGCCCGGTTCCACCGGTTGGGACCCCCGGAAAACCATTCCAGCCGCGATGAAGGAAACCCTGCTGAAGGCCAGCGAGCGGTTCGGGAGCATGCTCTCCCGGATCTTACTGACGGCCCTCTACTACCTGGTGCTCGGGCCGTTCGCGCTCGTGTACCAGCTCTTCGCGGATCCGCTGCACCTGCGGCGCCGACCGCAGGGCAACTGGACGGCGTGGACGACGAAGAACGACACGCTGGCTGCCGCGCGCCGCCAAGACTGAACGGAAAGGCGCTCGACCCGTGATCGTCCTCGGACTCTCGTTCTACTACCACGATTCGTCGGCAGCGCTCGTGCGCGACGGCGTCCTCGTCGCCGCCGCCGAAGAGGAACGCTTCAGCCGCGTCAAGCACGACTCGGGGTTCCCGCACCTCGCGATTCAGTTCGTGCTCAAGCGTGCCGGCGTCACGATCCACGACGTCGACTTCGTCGTCTTCTACGAGAAGCCGTTCGTCAAGTTCGAGCGGATGCTGCTCACGGCGATGGCCACGTTCCCCCGCTCGGCCGCGGTGTTTCGCGAATCGATGCAGCGCTGGATCAGCGACAAGCTGTGGGTGAAGTCCCACATGACGAAGAAGCTCGGCATCAAGGCTTCGAAGATCCTCTTCGCCGAGCATCACGTCTCACACGCCGCGGCGAGCTTCTTCACGTCGCCATTCGACGAGGCCGCGATCCTCACGGTCGATGGCGCCGGTGAGTGGACCACGTCCACGATGGGCGTCGGTCGCGGCACGAAGCTCGAGATCTTGAAGGAGATCCGCTTCCCGCACTCGCTCGGACTCCTCTACTCCGCGTTCACCGCGTACTGCGGATTCGAAGTCAACGAGGGCGAGTACAAGCTGATGGGGATGCACCCCTACGGCAAGCCACGCTACGTCGACAAGATCCGCGAGTTGATCCACGTCGCCGACGACGGATCGCTGTGGCACGACATGCGGTTCTTCGCCTACCACTACTCGCCCGACACGACGCTCGCTGCTGCGTTCGGCGATCACTTCGGGAAGCCGCCGCGCGATCCGAAGGAAAGCGACAAGTCGCTCGATCCGTTTTACTGCGACATCGCGGCATCGATCCAGAAGGTGACCGAGGACGTCGTGCTCGCGATGGCGGTTAGCCTGCATCGTCAGACTGGAC
>JAYTBY010000333.1:0-3932 GCA_043736755.1 Planctomycetota bacterium
ATCCTGGAACCCCTTCTCCAGCAAGAGCTCGCATTCGTCCACGGACCTCGCGCGCGTGCCATGCTCGACAGCGGCGTACGCGCGCCAGGCGAAGCCCAGGATCTCCGCGTCCACATCGACGAGCGCGGTCGACATGTTCGGCGCGAGCCGCACGCGGCCGCGTCCTCCGAGATCGGTCACGACCGATTGGGCGAGCACGACCAAGTCCGTCGTGGTCGTCTGCCATGGCCGACTCGCGAGCCCGGTCGCGGTCGCCAGCAGCTGGACCATCCGCGAAACACGTTGAGCGTTGTCGCGGATGCGTCTTCCGAGGTCTCGTACTTCCACGGAGTCGACGCCCGGAGTCGCCTCGAGCACTGCGGCGTAGTTCACGATCGTCCCGAGTGGAGTCCGCAGGTCGTGCGAGAACGAGCAGCGGATGCGCTCCAAGAATCGGGCTAGCGGCAATCCGGCCGCGGGGGTCGGATCAGGACGCACTTTCATTTCGGATATCCCTGGGCACGAGGCCGCTCACGTTGTCTCTCCCGTCGAGGCAGCGAGGTCCAGGAAGCTCGCTCCGTCCATCCAGCCCGCACACGCGCTCTGGGTATCGCACCAGTCGATTCGAGGCATCGATCACGGTGGGCTTTCATCCTGCGGTAAGCCGCGTCACGGAACCATGGGCTTCTTCCCCGTGACGAGGCTCACGAAGAGCGACAGGACGAACAGGGCGACGAAGACCCAGAACAGGATCACCGCGATGCTCGCGGCAGTGCCCGCGATTCCGGTGAAGCCAAGGACTCCGGCGATCAGAGCCACGACGAGGAAAGTGAGGGCCCAGCGCAGCATGGCAGTCTCCCGAGTAAGGGTAGTCGAGGTGAAGTGAGGCGCGTAGCTCGCGCGTCACGGCGATTCTGCGCGTGGCACATGGCGTGCCAGCGGCTCCACCATTCGTCCATTGGGAGCAGGCGCGCGAGGAAGGCCGGGTTCACGGTCTTCGAGTCGAGCACGACCGCTCGCTCGATGTAGATTCCACAATGTGCAGGAACGCCCTTCTCGGTCAGTGCCCGGCGGCCTCGTAGACGTTCAGACGGTTGTAGAGCGTCTTCACGCTGATGCCGAGCAGCTTCGCCGCCGCTGCTTTGTCGCCACCGACCTGCTCCAGCGTCGCCTGGATCAAGAGGCGTTCGAGTTCGGCGATCGAGGAGCCGACCGAGATCGCGATGCCGACCGGAGCCGTCGAGGGAGCGGCGGCACGTTCGACGCCGGCGACGGCGTCCTCGGCGCACACGACGTCGTTGGAAAGGATGTAGGCGCGCTGCACGGCATTGCGCAACTCGCGCGCGTTTCCGCGCCACTCCTTCCGCTCCAGCTCGGCCAACGCGCCCTGCTTCCAGCGCTTGTCGGTCCCGTGCGATCGGTTGTGCCCGTCCAGGAAGTGTTGCGCCAACAAGGCGATGTCCCCCTCGCGCTCGCGCAACGGCGGTAGCCGGATCGGGAATACAGCCAACCGGAAGAACAGATCCTCGCGCAACTTGCCGGCGCGGATCGCTTCCTCCGGCTCGCGGTTCGTCGCGGCCAGCACGCGCACATCAGTCTGGATTGGCGTAGTTCCACCGACGCGCTGCACTCGGCCGGATTCGAGCACGCGCAGGAGCTTCACCTGCAGCTGGGCCGGCATCTCGGTGATCTCGTCGAGGAACAGCGTGCCGCCGTCGGCGCGTTCGAAGAAACCGCGGTGCTGTCGATCTGCTCCGGTGAAACTGCCCTTTTCGTGCCCGAAGAGTTCGCTCTCGATCAGGCTCTCGGGAATGGCGCCGCAGTTCACCGCCACGAGCGGGGCGGCCTTGCGCAGGCTCAGTTCGTGCAGCGCCTGCGCCACGACTTCCTTGCCCGTGCCGCTCTCCCCCTGGATCAGTACGCCCGCGTTCGTGGGCGCCACGCGCTGGATCATGTCGAAAACCGGCTGCATCGCGCGCGATCGACCGACGATGGGTCCGAGGCGACCGCGATCGCGTAAGGCCTCGCGCAAGCTGTCGACTTCGCGCCGCAGTGCGCACACCCGCGTGAGCCTCGCGAGCGTGGCTCGGAGCAACTCGGGATCCGTGGGCTTCGTCAAGTAATCCGCGGCACCACCACGGACCGCGTCCACGGCCGACTTCACCGACGCATGGCCGGTGATGACGACGACTTCGGTGCTCGCCGGCCGACTCGGAGCCTGGAGGATGTCACAACCGTTGCCGTCGGGCAGTTCCTGGTCGACGAACACGGCGTCGAAGCAGTGAGTCGTCAGCGCCGTCCGGGCGCTGGCGAGGTCGGCAGCGCTGGCCACGCGGCACTTCTCGTGCTCCAGGAGCCTCTGCAGGCTGTCGCGAAAATCCGGGTCGTCATCGACGACGAGAACGTTGAGCAAGGTCTTGGCGGTCGTCATCGAGCGGAATCCTCACTTCGGCCAGAGTAGCGCGTCAACCGGCTGTGCAGCCACTCGCGACTCATCGAAGCGTCGCGACATGCAAGCGCGAGGCCAACGTTGCACGCGATTGCAGAAATGTCCGACGTGAGCGCGTCGGCCTCCATCGGGAACTCTCCGGCCGAGCGGCACACCGCTTGCCCGGGTCGACCGGGCAAGCCACCGCGGCTGCGCCCCGGGAGGATCGTGCGCGACGCGCGTCGGTCCAATCGCAGGACAATCTTTGGAGAGCACGACCCACATGAACATCAACACAGCGATTCTCGCCGCCACCGTGGCCGCACTCGGCGCGACGGCATTCGCCCAGAGCGCGGCGCCGGTCTCGACGCAGACCGCGAGCCACACGCACTACCTCTGCACGTCGAGCAAATTGCTCGGCATTGCGGTGCGGAACGACTCCGACAAGAACCTGGGTGAGATCGGCGACCTGCTCGTCGATCCGCGCTCGGGCGAGATCCGCTATGCCGTCCTCGAGGTCGGCGGCTTCCTCGGCGTCGGCGAAGATCGTCGCGTCGTTCCGTGGAGCTTCATCCACGTCGCGGCCGACGAGAAGGATGCCGAAAAGTGCCATGCCCGCACGAACCTGACCGAAGCGCAGGTCAAGGCCGCGCCGAAGTCGAAGAGTGGCCAGAAGTACGACGCCGAGCTCGACCGTCGCATCGAAGCGACATTCGGCAAGGACGACGCCTGGGCGTACGTGGGCAAGGGCCAACCGACCTTCGCCTGGTTCAGCCAGATCGACGGCGCACTTCTCACCGACAAGAACGGCAAGGAGATCGGCAAGGTGCAAGATCTGATCCTCGCTCCGCAGAACGGTTGCATCGCCTACGCAGTCATCGACACGACGAAGGAGGCCGGGGACAAGGACATCGCGCTCCCCTTCTCCTCGATGCAATTCGCCTACGACAAGAACGACATGCTCGCAGCGACGACGAATGTCGACATGACGCGCTTCGTCGCCGCTCCCGAGTACGACGGAAAGGACTGGAAGCGCATGTCGAGCAACGCGTGGATGACCGAGATCTCGACCTACTACGCCTGCGATCCATTCTGGAAGAACACGCGTTTCGCAGCGGCGCGCAAACTGCCGACGCAGGGTTCGTGATCCACGCACCGCTTCGAGATCGGCGATAGTCCGACTCGAGGCGCTGTTGACCGGCGCAAGGAGCGAGGGCAGCCCAGCGGCTGCCCTCGCTCGTTCATGCCGGAATGTAGAAAACGAACTTCGAGCCTCGCGCCAATCGCGAGTAGGGAGCTCGCTGGCCTGGAACGGCGCTTGCTCACGACTTCTCGTTCGCGCTCGCACTCTCGAGAGCTTGCACGGACGTCCGACACAAGCATCCCGCACAGGAACCATCTCATGGCCACGACGAACGAAGCGATCCAGAACCTCGACCACGCGACCCGCCCCAACATGGGGCACCGCGCGACCACGCTCGGCGAACAGACCAGCAAGGTCGCTGAGGACGTGCGCGAACTCGGC
>JAYTBY010000334.1:0-19518 GCA_043736755.1 Planctomycetota bacterium
TGCGGGCGCACTCGGGATCGCGGCGCGGAACTCCGCCGTCGACGCGAAACGCTGCGATGGATTCTTCTTCAGCGCGCGCAACAACGCGTTCGCGAGCGCTTTCGGCGTGCCGGGAGCGAGCTTCGAGGGATCCGTGGGCTCGGTCCACGTCTCGGGATCGCGATCGCGCGGATACGGCGGCTTGCCGGTCAACGACTCGTACATCACCCACCCGAGTGCGAACTGATCGGCGCGCGCATCCGCCGCAGCGCCCGCGATTTGCTCAGGTGCCGGGTGCGGCGGCAGCGCGGCCGGAGCGGTCTCTCCACGATCGCGGAACTGGATCGAGGACTGGCACGCATCGCGGTCCACGAACTTCGCGAACACGAAACCCGCGAGGCACGGCGTGCCGTCACCGCGCACGACGATGTTCGCGGAAGACACGCCGCGGTGAACCACACCCTGCGCGTGGACGGCGGTCAACGCATCGGCGAGGTCGACGGCGAGCGCACGCACGCGCTCGGCGTCGAGCTTGCCCTCGCGCGCGACGATCTCGGCCAGCGACTCGCCCGCGACGGGTTCGAGCACCACGAGCGCACCATCGGGCGTGTCGAGGACGTCGAGCAACTTGACGACGCCTGCGTGACGGACCTGGGCCAGCGCGCGCGCCGATCGCAGCTCGGCCGCCTTCATCTTCGCGTCGGGCCAGGTGCGCGCGAGCTCGGGCGCGGGCAAGCGCAGCACGACCTCGCGCTGGAGAAACGTGTCGCGCGCACGGAGCAGGATCTCGCCCTCGCCATGCGCGAGTTCGTCGAGGACGTCGAAACGCTCGGGGATGCGCGAGTCGGTCATGGCAACGGGGGGCGCCGGGGGTGTGCCGAGCGCGGAGACCGTGAGGGATTCACCGTCTTCCGCGTCGCACAGCGGTGCAACGGGGTCCGCTAGAGCCGTGGGATCGGTCTCCTCACGGACTCTCAGGGTACACGAGGGGCGGGCGACCCGTGGGTCAGCCCGCTCCTCTAGGTCCGCAAGCGTCTCGAGCGAATGCCTCCGCCCGCCGACTGCGGGGATCGAGACGCGCGAGCAGCCTGTTGAACCAGTCGGCCGCGCCGAGGAACGTGCCTAGGCGATGCAAGGAGGGCGACGGAGCAACACCGGAAGCGGCCTTCTTGGCCGCTGAGGACTGCGCGACGAGGCGCGACGAGGCAGCGCGACGGCACGTTCCTCGGCGCGGCCGACTGGTTCAACAGGCTGCTCGCCGAGCCGAATCAGCCGGCCTTCTTGATCCGACCGTGCGCGGCCTTGATCAGCGGCACGATGAGGACGCGGTCGCCCTTCTGGATGCCGACCTTGCCGCTCTTGATCGCCTTCGTCGAGAGCTTCACGCGCGTGACGGTGCCGTCGGGCAACACGACGCGGATCTTCTGGATGTTCGCCTTGAACTTGCGCTTCGTGCGGCCGGTGCAGCGCAGGCCGACGCCGCCCTTTGCCTTGGCGAGACCACGGCGGGCGACGGCGTTGCCGACGCGAGTGCGACGGCCGGTGACGATGCAGGTGCGGGACATGGAGGATCGGAGGCGTTCGGGCGGAGGATCAGGAAATCGGGCGGCGAAGGATAGCAGGGGTCGGCCTCCGCCGCATCAGGGGAGGTTGCCCGTCCCGAGGGGCCCTCGAAACACGCTTTCCAGGCCCCCTGCCCGGGTCCTCAACGCTGGTGCAGGTCCGTCGCGGCGCAATCGGGCCCTTCCCAACCCAGGCGCGCGAGCTCGGGCTCGCTGCGTTCGACGTCCGGCACGCCGAGGCAGAGCCAGGCGACCAGGCGCCAGGTCTCCGGCACGGCGAGCGTGCGCTCGACGACGCGCGGGTCGAGGATCGAGACCCATCCGACACCGATTCCGCGGGCGCGCGCGGCAAGCCACAGCGTGTGCACGGCGAGCACCGTGGAGTCGCGCAGCGTCTCCGGCATCGTGCGTCGGCCGAGCCCCTTCCCGGTCGTCGTTTCCGCGTCGCAGAGGACGGCGAGCTGAACGGGTGCGTCATCGAGCCCCGACAACTTGAGCGACGCGTAGAGCCGCGCGCGGTCGCCGTCGTAGCCGGACAGAGCCTCGACGTTCGCGCGCTCGAACTCAGCACGGACTGCCGCGCGGCGGGCGACGTCGTCGACGCGCACGAAGCGCCAGGGTTGGCTGAATCCAACCGAAGGCGCGCGCTGGGCGAGCGCGACGAGTTCCTCCACCGATCCCGCCGGCAGCAGATCGCGTCGGAACGCGCGCACGTCGCGACGCCAGCGCAAGAGCTCCTCGAAGCGCGCGCGGAACGCGTCGTCGAACTCAGGCGGCGTGGTCACGCGGGTCGACGTGCAGCCTGCGTGACGCGGGTCGGACTCGGACGACGTGCGGCCCTCCGAGCTCGTGACGGCTTCTCCGAGTTTTCGATGGAAACGCCGGCGATTTCGGCCAGCTCCGCGCGAGAGAGCGGACCCGATGCACAGATGCTGCTCTTGTCCGGATGGAGGTGAGCGGCAGCGACGCGCCGTACGTCCTCGGGCGTAACCGCGGCGAACTCGTGGAGCAGCCGAGTCAGGTGATCCGGCGGGAACCCGTGCAGTTCCGCGGCGGTCAAGTAGCCCGTGCGCCGCGACGCGCGCTCGAACCCGAGCGGGAACGAACCGATGAGGTAGCCCTTCACGAGGTCGAGCTCGTCCGCACCTGGCGCTTCGGTCTGGATGCGCCTGATTTCCGCACGGAATACGTCGATCGCCGTCTTGGCGTGCTGCGGCGACGTGCCGATGTACGCCGTGAACGTGCCGGGCAGGATTCCGGCCGAGGAGTGGATCGCGGCGTGCACCGAGTAGGCCAGGCCAAGTTCGTCACGCAGCTTGCGCGAGATCCTGTTCGTGAACCCCGGCCCCGTTCCGAGAACGTGGTCCATGAGCACGAGTGCCGCGTAATCCGGATCGCTGCGCCGCACGCCGACGTGTCCGAGATAGAGGTGCACTTGCTGACGTTCCGCGCGGAACGCATCGACGCGCGGCTCGATCGCGGGCAGCACGGGCGGTGTCGTCGCAAGCAACGTTCCAGGTCGCCACTTCGCGAGGTGGCGTTCGAAGACGCGCTTCACTCGCGCCGGATCGACGTCGCCGCACACCGAGATCACTGCGCGGCGTCCCACCCAATTCGCGGCGCGGTGAGCGCGCAAGTCCTCGGGGCGGATGCGCGCCATGCTCGCTTGGCTGCCGTAGGCCGCGCGCCCGAGCCAATGGTCGCCGTACACGAGCTTGCGGAAGCGCAGGCCACCCTGTTGTCGCGGATCGTCGCGCTCGAGCAACAGTCGGTCGAGGACGCGCGTCTTCTGACGACGCACTTCTTCGGCCGGGAACGTGGCGTTCGTGAGCGAGTCGCACAGGAGATCCGCGAGGAGCTCCCACTCGTCGTTCACGATGCTGCCGGCGAGACCCGAAGCATCGCCGGCGATGTCGCCACCAGCCGGTTCGAGGAGACCCGCGATTTGCTCTTCCGTGCGGCGTTTCGTGCCCTGTTCGGCCAACGCACCGGTCAGCCACGCGACCCCTTCGCGGCCCTTGGGATCCAGCGCGGGCCCGCCACGGACGTGCGCCTGGATCGCGCACACCGGAGCTCCGGCTCGCGGCGACACGAGCAGGATCGCTCCACAGGAGAGCACGTGTCGCTCGAACGGCACGGAGAGCTCTGGGATGGTTCGCGGCGGTGTGAATGCGGTGCTCATCGGCGCTTCCTCGAACTCGCCGCGCGTTTAGCGCGCATGGTTTTCTCAGGCGGATGACTCCAGGCCACGACGCGTCGTGGAGTCGCGAGCACGCGCCGAGCCGCTTCGCGTACGTCCGCGACCGTCACCGAACGAATGTGGTCGAGAGACTCCAACGAGAGTCGCCAATTCGCGTCGGTCGCGAACTCGCCGAGTTCTTCCGCGAGATCGCTCACGGTCTCGCTGTCGTACGCCTCGCCGGAAGCGATGATCTTCTTGGCGCGTTCGAGTTCCTTCGCCGGGATCGTCTCGTCGCAGAGGAGAGCGAGCTCGGCGTCGATCGCCTTTTCGAGTCGCTCGGGCGTCACGCCTTGCGCGCACTCCGCCATCAACCAGAACGCGCCGCAATCGACGCGCGCATCGTTCTGCGTCGAAACCGTCGTCGCCAGGCCGCGCTCGAGCACGAGGTGTCGGTGAAGTCGTGACAATCGACCGCCGGTGAGCAGCGTCGACACGACGTCGAGCACCCAATCCTCCTTCGAGCCGACGGCGCCACTCGGCCAGACCATCGCGACGCGATGCCCCTCGTCGTCCCACGTCATCGTGAAACGCTTTTCTCCCACCGGTTCCGACGGAACGGGACGGAAGGGCTCGTCGAAGGCAGGGGCAGCCGGCCATGGCGCACCCAGGTGGCTTTCGACGATGCGCAGCGTGCTCGCCGAATCGAAATCACCGCACACGACGAGGATGGCGTTCTCGGGCCGATAGTGCCGCGCGTAGTGAGCGCGCATGTCCTCCACGGTGAGGCGCTTGAGCGCGTCCGCGTGACCGATGATCGGACGCCGGTACGGATGTCGGCCGAACACGGCCTCCTGCGCCAACTCGGTGAGGCGCCGCCACGGGTCGTCGAGACCCATCGCCAGTTCCTCCAACACGACGGTCTTCTCCGCAGCGAACTCCGTCGGATCGAGGAGCAGCGCGCGCATCCGATCCGCCTCGATCGCGAGTGCGGCCTCGAAGCGATCCGATGCCAGCTCGAACCAGTACGCGGTGTGGTCGTTCGTCGTGAACGCGTTGTTGCTGCCGCCGAGCAGCGTCGTCACCCGGTCGACCTCGCCTTTCCCGAATGCCGAACTGCCCTTGAACATCATGTGTTCGAGGAAGTGCGAAACGCCGGCCGTGCGCTCGTCCTCGTCGCGCGAACCGACGCGGTACCAGAGCATCACCGCGACGACGGGATCGAGATGGCGCTCGACGAGGAGGACGCGCAAACCATTCGCGAGCGCGGTCTCGCGGATCGCAGCGCCGGCCTTCGTCGCGAGAATGGGCAGTTCGGTGGTCATCAGGTTGCTCAACGGTTCTTTCGACCGACCTTCGATTTCGGGGCGGCTCCCGGGACGCGGGGCGAACGCGACACGCGCTTCAAGGCGGGCTTCGACGCTCCGCCGCGTCCCTTCGGTCCATCTTCACGCGGCCGTTCGCCGAATCGCGGCGGCGCGTCGGGCCGTCGCGCGACGGCCTTGCCGCCGATGACGAGGTGGCGCGCATATCCACGTTTCTTGGGCTTTCCGAGCGGAGATTCGCCCCGCGGACGGTTCGCGGGCCGACCGCCGCGTCCCGCGCCGCTGCCGCGTGAGTCGCCACGACCGGATGCGTCGCCACGCCCGCGCGGAGCGCCACTGCCCCGCGGAGCGCCACCGCCCCGCGGAGCGCCACTGCCGCGCGGAGCGCCACTGCCGCGCTCGGCGCCACTGCCGCGCTCGGCGCCACTGCCGCGCGGAGCGCCAGTGCCGCGCGGAGCGCCAGTGCCGCGTGCAGCGCCGGTGCCGCGTGCAGCGCCGGTGCCGCGTGCAGCGCCAGTGCCGCGCCGATCACCGCCGCGCTGATCACCACCACGTTCAACCCGACCGCGCGAGCCGGCGGGGCTGCGTCGACTCGCCGGACCACGCTTCGCATCGCCCCCCGACACCGGCGGCGCATCTTGGTGCGAGCCCTCGCCAGCGAGGAGGCTTGCGACTTCCCCGGGAAGCAGTTCACGCCAGCGTCCCGGCTTCAGGCCGCGATCCGTGAGCGAGCCGACGCGGATGCGCTTCAGCTCCGTCACTTTGAATCCGAAGCGCGCGAACACGCGACGAATCTCGCGGTTCATCCCCTCGCGAATCGTGATCGAGAGCAGCGAGTGCGTGCGGCCACGGTCGTGAACGATGATGCGCGCGCCGGCCGTTCGGCCTTCGGAAAGGTGAACGCCTTCGCGCACCTCTTTCAACGTGCCGTCGTCGATCTCGCCCTCGACCTTGACCAAGTACGTTTTCTCGACGCCGAAGCGCGGGTGTTGGATCTTGTGCGCGAACTCGCCGTCGTTCGTGAGGATGATCAGGCCTTTCGACTCCTCGTCGAGACGTCCGACCGTGTAGATGCGACCCTTGAACGGATCGGTGACCAAGTCGACAGCGCGCGGCCGTATCTCGCGCGGCTCGTTCGTGCACACGACGCCCGAAGGCTTGTTCAGGACGTAGTAGCGCTTGCGTGTCTGCTTCGAGCGGAAGATGAACCCGTCGATCTCGATCGCTTGCTTCGCGGGATCGATCTTCAGGCCGAGTTCGTTCACGGATTCACCATCGACGGTGACCTTCCCCTCGGCGATCAACTCGTCGCAACGCCGCCTCGACGCGACTCCGTGATCGGCCAGGAACTTGTTCAGCCGCACGAGGCGCGGTTCGAGCTCGGGCTCCAGCTCGACCTCGGGCGCTTCGGATACCGGCTTTGACTTGATTGCCTGCTTCTTTTTCATGGTCGTGTCGCGATCCGCACCGCAGAGAGCGGGCTGCTCGAGGCTTCGATGCGATGGTGGCCGATGCACGCCGGCACGAGCCAGACGTCGCCGGGCGCGAGGTTCACGCTGCCAGCAGCGCTGACCAGCCGTCCGGATCCGCCTAGGATCGCCCACAGGACGGCCACGTCCTCGGTCAGGTCGTCCTGCGCGGTGAGCACCTCGACGCGCTGCATCTCGAAGAGCGTGCAATCGGTGAGCAGCGCGCGGCGTCCGCCGGCCACGTCGCGCCACGCGGCGGAGCGCGGCCCGTCGTGACACTCGGCGTAGTCGGTCGCGCGCAACGCGGACTCGACGTGGATGGGTCGCGGCCGACCGTCGACTCCGGCGCGATCCCAATCATAGAGACGATGCGTCGTGTCCGAGTTCTCTTGGACTTCGAGTACCGTGACTCCGGGCCCGATCGCATGCACGGTTCCGCCGCGCACGAACGCGACTTCGCCAGCGTGCACGGGCCATTCGCGCACGAGCGGGACGATCGCGCTCGATCCAGCGGCCGCGGTGAACTCTTCGCGCGTGACGCCGGGAGCGAGACCGAGCCACACGCAGCTATTCGGTTCGGCGTGGAGGAAGTACCAAGCCTCCGACTTCGCTTCTTCACCCGTCGAAGGATCGCTCGTGATCGGATGGACCTGGATCGAGAGCGGCTGGGCCGTGTCGAGGTACTTCACGAGCAAGGGGAAACGTCCACCGGCTGTCGTGCGCGCTCGACCGAGAAGTTCTACGCGACGTCGCGCCACGAGGTCGCGCAGGGGCGTGCCTGCGAGCGGACCCTCGGCGACGATCGACGGCTCCTCGTCGCGATCGGAGACTTCCCAGCTCTCACCGATCGGCTGAGCCGGCGGCAAACGAATGCCCGGGATGCGCTCGAGTCGTCGTCCGCCCCACACCCGCTCGAGGGTGCGGCGTCGGAAACGCAGCGGAGGCAAAGGGACGATCGCTTGGGTCATGGCGGACCGAGAAGCGTAGCGTCCGGCGCGTCGGATTCGTCACGGAGCGAGTCGGCTTGCCGCAGCGGCGAAGCGCGGATCGCCGCGCAGACCATCGAATTCGGGGCCGTCGAGCATCTTTCGCGCCAGCGGTCCCCCGGCTGCACGCTCGAGAAGGTCCAGCGCGCTCTCACGGCAAGCCATCGAGTCCGCTCCCGTGAACGCGGCCGCGCAGCGCGCCCAGAGCGTGGCGTGAAGCAGCCTATTCGTCTCCTTCACGTTCCCCGCGGCGACGAGTTCGGAACGCGCCGCGTCCGCCGAACCGGTGTCGAGGTGATGGAGCGCGCGCACGTAGAGCATGTTCTCGACCAGTCCGCGCATGTACGGGTCGTCCGGCTGGACGGCGAGGTGATCGCGGATCTCGACCAGGGCCCGACTCGAGGCCTCGATGAAATCAGCGCCGCGACCCAGTCGCCGCAAGTTCAGCGCGCAGTTCCAGCGCAGGACCCCAATTCCGGCGCGTTGCTGCGTTTGACCGGGATGCGTCGCCAGGATCCGCTCGCGCACTGCAATGGCCTCCTCGTAGGCGGCGAGCCCGGCAGCGAACGACTGCGCCCCGGTGTGAACTCCCGCCATGGACGCGAGCGCGTTCGCTAGCGCGCGGTCGTGCTGTGGAACGCCGGGGTGGCGACGGACTCGATCCCGCCGGATCTCGATGCACTCGCCCCAGGTGATGAGGCTCTCCTCGTAGCGACGGAGATCGGCCAGCATGTCTCCCCGCACGGCGAGCGCACGAGCGAGCAGCGCGGCTTCGCGCTCACGTCCTGTCCCTTGCGCGCGCAACCTCGCGATGACCCCATCGGTGAAATCGAGCACACTGCCGCGGTTTTCGCGGGCGCCTTCGCTCAATTTCGAGTCGACCAGGTACTTCGACTCCTCGAGCGCCAGCGCGAGGTAGCACTCCGCTACTTCGACGCCGTAGCGTGGTTCCTCGGGGTGTTCGGCGTAGAGATCTGCGCTGATTCGGCTGCGCTTTTCGTGCGCCTCGCGTGAACCCGTGGCGTCGCCTCCGACTCGCCGCAGTTCCTGAATCCCCGTCCAGGCTCCCAAGACGATCTCGCGCGCCTCGACGGCACCGCCCTCCGTGGCGTGCTCACCGAGCCGGAGCACGACATCGAGGTAGAGGTTCAGCGCTTCGCCGCGACGACCGAGTGCGTCGAGCGCACGCGCGCGCGCCGACGCTGCGCGCGGTGCGAGGAACGACTCCTCGACCGTGTCCATGGCCGAGGGCAGGTGCGTCGCGACCTGTTCGACGCTCGCGAACACGACTTCGGCTTCCGCGTTGCGACCGAGAGCAGCCAGGATCTCGCCGACGCGCAACTCGGTCCGCGAGAGCTCGGCCGCCAGCGCGGGGTCGTCGCGCCGTTCGGCAGCCAATCGACCGTGGAATTCCAGCGCTCCTTCGAGAATCGTGCGCCGCGCTTCTTCGGCCGCGGGCACGTTGGCGAGCTCCTCGTCGCCGACCTTGGTGAGCAGCGCGACGGCGTCGAGCGCGCGCCCGAAGTTCGCCTCGGCGCGCGCGAGTGCGAGTTCGAGGTCGGCGTTCGCGCGCGCCGTACGGTCGGCCTCGACGGCGAGGTCGGCGAGCGCGCCCTTCTGTTGGAGTGCGTATCCGAGCGGACCGCCGACGACGAGCACGGTTCCGAGCACCAGTACCGCCGCACCAGCCGGATGGCGTTGCGTGAAGCGCCGGGCGCGAGCGATCGGCCCGGTGCGACGCGCATCGATCGGGCGATGCGATACGACGTTCTGGAGGTCGCGCGCGAACGCAGCGGCGCTCGCGTACCGGCCCGCGACGCCGCGATCCATCGCTTTCGCGATCACGGTCTCGAGATCGCGCGAAACGCGCGAGTTCGCCGAGCGAACCGGCGCCGCGTCACCTTCCGAGACACGGCGCACGATCTCGTGCGACGACGAACTCTCGAACGGCAGGCGCAACGCGAGAAGTTCGTAGAGCGTGACCGCGAGCCCGTAGACATCTGTGCGCGCATCGACGTCGGCCGCGCGACCGTCGATCTGCTCAGGCGCCATGTAGGGCAACGAGCCGAGCTGCGAACCCGTGCGCGTCAAACGGTCGGCGCCTTCGCGCGCGGCGAGACCGAAGTCCACGAGCAGGATGCGCCCGTCATCGGCCAACATGACGTTGCTCGGTTTGAGGTCGCGGTGGAGCACTCCGCGACCGTGCGCGTGCTCCAAAGCGCCGGCTACGACTGCTCCGATTCGCGCTACGGCGTCGCTCCAACTGCCGGCGAAGAGCCCGTGCGGATCGCCGCGCGGTCCCGGACCGTTCGGCATCGAAGCTGCGAGCGCGCTCTCGAGGTCCGCTCCCTTGAGCGTCGCCGGCTCACGAGTGCGCAACGTCTCCACGACGGATGCGAGCGACGTGCCGCGCACGTACTCCAGCGCGAGGTACGGCACGCCGTCCGCCTCGCCGAACGCGAAGAGCGGCACGATCGCCGGGTGCGCGAGCCGCGCGACGGACTCGGCTTCGCGGCGGAATCGATCGCGCGCGCCGTCGAACCACACTTGCTCGGGACGCAGGACCTTGAGCGCCACGATGCGGCCGAGCGATTCCTGGAGCGCGCGATAGACGACGCCCATGCCGCCGCCGCCAATTTTCTCGAGGATGCGGAACTCGCCCAGCCGTTCGGGCACTCGATCCGGCGTGGCGCCGGGCAAGAATCCCATCCGTCCGAGGGACGCCACGCGCGAACGCAACTCCTCCGCACGGCCTGGATTCTGAGCACAGAGTTCGTCGAGGACGCCCGCGCCCTCGGACTCGCTGCGGTCCAAGTACTCGACGACCAGGTCCTCGAGCGAGTTACGATCCGCGCTCATCTCGGACGGCCAGCGTACTAGACAGTGACACTCACCGCGCTCCCCGCATGCGACTCCTACTCCTCAGCAATTCGAAGAAGTCCGGTTTCGGCTACCTGGAATGGGCGATGCCGACTTTGCGTGAGTTCGTGGGTGGTCGCGCGAAACGAGCGCTGTTCGTCCCCTACGCGATCGTCACGCGCAGCCACGACGACTACATCGAACTCGTGCGGCGACCGTTCCGCGATTTGGGCCTGGAGGTCGACGGTTTGCATTGCGCGCCGGACCTCCACACCGCGATCGCGAGCGCCGAACTGATCGTCGTAGGCGGCGGGAACACCTGGAAACTCGCGCGCGAACTGCACGTGCGCGGCCTGCTCGATCCGATTCGCCGCGCCGTCCGCGGCGGGACGCCCTTCGTCGGTTGGAGCGCCGGCTCGAACGTCGCGTGCCCGACGTTCCAGACGACGAACGACATGCCGATCGTGGATCCGCTCGGTTTCGACGCGCTGGGGCTCGTGCCGTTCCAGCTGAACCCGCACTACCTGCACGGGAATCCGCCGGGCTTTCACGGTGAAACGCGCGAGGAAAGGATCCTCGAGTACCTCGAGGCGAACCCGACCGTCACCGTCGTGGGCTTGCGCGAGGGCACGTTGCTGCGCGTCGAAGGCGACTCGATCCAACTCGTCGGCGACGATCCGGTACGCATTTTCCGCCGCGGCGAAGCTCCGACCGAGGTCGCCGCGGGAGGCGATCTGCGGTTCCTCTTGCGCGCCTGACGTCTACGCTCGAAACACAGCCGATCCCGGGGACTTACCGAGTCGGGACGGCCGAACGCAGGACGGCGAGGCACACTGGAGGTGTGCACGATCTCGCGCAATGTGTGCACTTCCCCCGGAGCCCCCGATGATCCGCCCGTCGTCCCAGCATTCGTCAGAGCCCGCTTCGTCCGCTCAGAAACCGAGCCCCACGAATCCCCGCAACCAGGCGCCGGGTTCCGCGCCAGCGAACACGCGTGACGCGATCCTGGACGCCGCCGGAGTCCTGCTCGGTCGCTACGGCTATCACAAGACGACGATGGACGAACTCGCGACACAAGCGGGGATCGCACGCCGAACGCTGTACCTGCACTTTCGTTGCAAGGACGACATCTTCCTCGCGCGCATCGACCGCGTCATCGATCGATTGCTCGCCGAAGAGCGCCGGATCGCGGACGCACATGGTTCGACACTCGATCGTCTGGAGCGCCTGCTGACGTTCCGCGTCGTCTATCGCCTCGACGTCGTGAAGGACTACACGAAGAGCCTCGACGAGATCTTCGCCGCTCTCCGCAGTCCGTATCTCGAGCGCCGCGCAAGCTGGTTCGCAGCCGAGGCAGCGATCCTCGCCCGCGTGCTCGAAGCCGGGCGCGCGTCCCGCGAGCTCGAATGCGCGGACGCGAATGCGACGGCGCTGGCGCTGATTTCGGCGACGAACTCGCTGATCCCCTACTCCCTCTCGACGAAGGAGATGGGATCGCGGCGCGACATCGAGCGCACGCTGGCGACTATTGTGTCTCTGACGCTACGAGGTTTGCGCGCGGAGCCTGTGCGCAAGAAACGCTGACAGAACCGCGCGCGGTGTCGATCCATCGCGCGGCCACCACGGGTTGCGGACGAAGTTCGACAGACCCGACGTCGCGAGATGGAACGCCGGCAGACCACTCGCGACGGCTCCGTTACAGCCCGATCTGCACGCTTCACGAGCGCGCGAGTTCAGCAGCGCCGCAAGGATTCGCGGCCGTGAAATGCGGCGCTCGAGAGGGCGGGGCGCCGCGACAGTGTTTCACGTGAGGCGGCGATCAATCTGAGGTTATCCCGCGTGATCGGGGGGCGCGTCGCACGGATTTCGTTCCCAGACTCGCCTCCCAATAGGGCTGGAGTCTCGAGCGCCGGCTGGCGAAGTCGGCCAGCGTGTAGCTGTCGAGCACGTCGAGGAACGCACGCCGCGCTTCGAAAAGAGCACTCTTCAGGCCGCAGGCCGGGGCGATCGGACAAGTGTTGGTCTCGGGATCGAAGCACTCCACGAGGTCGAGGTGCGGTTCGGTCTGGCGTACGAGCGCGCCTACATTGATCGAGTTCGGCGCTCGGCGCAGTTTCAGTCCACCGGCGCGGCCGCGCTTTGCCTCGATGAGCTCGAGCTGCGCGAGTTGCTGCGCGACCTTGACCAGGTGGTGCTGCGAGATGCCATAGGCGCGCGCGACTTCGGAGAGCGGCACGACACGATCGGAGTGCGTCGCCAGGTACAGCAACACCCGCAAGGCGTAGTCGGAGAAGAGGGTGAGCTGCACGCGGTGGGAAGTGTAGCTCGCGGTAGGAACGGGTTGACCGACACCCTTCATACAGGTATTGTGTTTACATGTATTGGAGAGGCGGAACCATCACCGCCCCCCCCCTGCGCGAACTCTCCACTCGGGAAATCGACCTGACATGCACAGCTCCCTCTACGACCGCCTCGGCGGCCATGCCGCACTCGACTCCGCGGTTCAGCGCTTTTACCGACGAATGCTGAAGGATCCTCGCGTCGCGCCCTTCTTCGCTGGGGTCGACATGGAGAGCCAGATCGCCAAGCAGCGCGGCTTCCTGACCATGGTCACGGGTGGTCCGAACAACTACACAGGCCTCGATATGCGCGCGGGGCACGCGCACCTAGTCGCGCGGGGCCTGAACGACTCCCACGTCGACGTGGTCATCGAGCATCTTGGCGCGACACTGGCTGAACTCGGCGCATCGGCGGCGGACATCGCCGAAGTCGCGGCACTGGCGAATTCCGTGCGGGACGACGTGCTCTCGCGCTCGCAGGCGAAGCAGACCTGAGCGTCATGCCGAAGCTCGATTCTGTAGGCGACCTATTGCGCGTGGACGGGCAAGTCGTGCTGGCTGTCATGGGTGAGACTGTCCTCGAGGCGTGCTTGCGCGCCGGGCTCGAGGTCTCGCATTCCTGCCTCGCCGGGGCGTGCCAAGCCTGCCGCGTGCGCTTCGTCGATGGTGCGCAGCCGCGCGCGGCGCAGTCTGGGCTCGACCCCGACGCGGTGAAGCAGGGCTGGTTCCTCGCCTGCCAAGCGCGACTCGACGCTCCGCTAGCGATCTCGCTCGATGGCGCCGCTCAGCAGCGTGCTGCCGTGCGTTTGGTCGAGCGTGAGTGGTCGACGCCCGAGATCGTGCGTTTACGATTCGAGTGGCTCGCGCCCTTCGAGCACCGAGCGGGCCAGTTCGTGCGCCTGGCGCGTGCCGACGGGCTCGCGCGCAGCTATTCGATCGCGAGCGTGCCCGGACTCGACCGCGAACTCGAACTGCACGTGCGCGTGCTCGCCAACGGCGCGCTCAGTTCATGGCTGGCGCGCACAGCCGATCTCGGTGAGAGCCTCGTGGTGTATGGACCGGCGGGACAATGCGTGTACGACGTGAGCGATCGCGACCAGCCCATGCTGCTCGCCGGCACCGGCACAGGACTCGCACCACTGATCGCCGTTGCGCGCGAGGCGCTGTCGAAGAGACACACAGGTCGGATCGAGCTCTACCACGGCGGGCTCGACGCCAATGCTCTGTATGCGGTGGATTTCTTGCGCGAGCTCGCAGAGACGCACCCTACGTTTCGCTACCACGCGAGCGTCCTTCGCGGCACCGTTCCTCGAGGTGTCGAATGCGCGCCGATCTCGGACCTTCTCGAACGTGACCAGCCGGAACTCGACGGCTGGCGCGTCCATCTCTGCGGCGCGCCCGAGCTGGTCGAAGCGTTGCGTAAACAGTGCTTCCTCGCCGGCGCGGATCTACGCCAGATCCGCGCGGACCCTTTCGTCGCAGCGGCGGCGAACCACAGGTCACCGCTCTCACGAAGGCCACTCTGAAGCGAAGTCGCTCGCCTAAGCGATGCATCCGAACATGCGACGAGGGCGAAGGCTCGGGGGTAGCGGATCCTTGCAGGAGTAGGATCGGCCGTACATGGATCAGCTGGCCGTCGTCGCTCAGGTCGTCATCGCCGCCTCGGTCCTCTACGTGTGGATCTTCCGCTTCGAAAACATCGTCAGGGAGTTCCGCGAGTACGGGCTCTCGGATCTGTTCCGCAGCATGATCGGAGCGGCGAAGATCGCGCTGTCGACCCTGTTGATCGCGGGCATCTGGTATCCCCCGCTCGTGCTCGTGCCGGCGATCGCGATGGCGATCCTCATGGCGGGCGCTCAGGCCTCGCACCTCAAGGCTCGGCACAAGTGGCCAGCCTTTGTCCCCTCGCTGATCCTGCTGCTCCTGTCCGTGTTCGTCGCCGCTGTGCGCGCGAGACTGATCGCCTGATTGAGGCTTTGGACCCTCCTCGTCGTCGTCTCGAGCATCGCTTTCATTGCGTACGGATTGCACTGCTTGCGCTCCGAAGCGATGCGCCGTGAGTTCGCGCGCTATGGTCTGGAGCAGCTGCGCGTGCTCACCGGCGTCCTGGAGATCCTCGCCGGCGTGGGGCTGCTCGTTGGACTCTGGTGGCCGCTCGCACTCCGGGTTTCCTCGGGAGGACTGGCGCTGCTGATGCTGTTCGCGCTCCTCGCGAGGCTCCGAGTTCGCGACTCCATCTGGTCCTGTCTGCCGGCGTTCATCCTCCTGGTGATCAACGTGCTGATCCTGCTGCACTCGATCGGCCGGCTCGGCTGACCGGTCCAGCTGGCTGCGCTGCGAGAGACTTCGATCCGGAGCGCGAAGCATGGACGATGCTGGAGCCCATCGATCGACGGTTAGCCGCGCGCCCTCGAGTGGCGCGACCAACGCAGGTCAGGGCGTCTACGTGCCTCGAGTCAGAAACCGGCGGGGCCACTCGCAACGTCAACCCGCGAATCGATCGGTCGCCGCCACGAGCGCGCGCGCGATCCCGACTTCGAACGCGCTGTGTCCAGCATCGGGCACGACGAACAGGTCCGCCTCGGGCCAGACGCGCGAGAGGTCGTGCGCACTGCGAATCGGGCACACGCAGTCGTAGCGACCCTGCACGATGACGCCGGGAATGTTGCGGATCTTCGCGACATCGCGCAGCAACTGATCGTCGGACGTGAACCAACCCTTGTTCACGAAGTAGTGGCACTCGATGCGCGCGAACGCGAGCGTCGTCGCGTCGGCACCGAACTTCGCGGCGAACTCGGGGTCGGGGAGCAGCTTCGAGGTCGAGCCTTCCCACAGGCTCCACGCTCTCGCCGCGGGCAAGTTCACAGCCGGATCGTCGGAGAAGAGACGTTTCGCGTACGCACTCACGAGGTCACCGTGCTCCGCCTGCGGAATCGCTGCGAGGTACGCGTCCCACGCGTCGGGGAAGATCCAGCTCGTCCCCGCTTGGTAGAACCAATCGATCTCCATCTTGCGCAGCAGGAAGATGCCGCGCAGGACGAGTTCGGTGACGCGCTCGGGGTGTTTCTCCGCGTACGCGAGCGCCAACGTGCTGCCCCACGAACCGCCGAAGACCTGCCAGCGCTCGATGCCGAGATGCGCGCGCAACTTCTCCATGTCCGCGACGAGATCCCACGTCGTGTTCTCACGAATGTCGGCGTACGGCGTGCTCTGTCCGCAGCCGCGTTGGTCGAACAGCACGATGCGGTACTTGCGCGGATCGAAGAAGCGACGATGTGCCGGCGACGTGCCGCCACCGGGCCCACCGTGCAGGAACACGGCGGGTTTCCCCCGCGGATTGCCCGACTCCTCCCAGTAGAGCTCGTGCAGATCCGACACACGCAACCGTCCGATGCGATTCGGTTCGGGCGTCGGATAGAGGAACGAGATCGGATCGCGCTGCATGTGTGTCGTCATGGGAGTGGTCACTTCGCGTGCTGTTCTGTCTTCGAGAGTGCGCCCTTCGCCGTGTAGATACGCCACACGCCGACCTTCTTGTTCGCGCGAAACCTCCCCTCGTCGAGCAGCTCGCCGTTCGGGTGATAGCGCTTGAAGAGGCCCGTCTTCGTGTCCGTGACGAACGCGCCGACTTGCCACAGCGCACCGCTCTCGCGCCACCACTTCCACGTGCCCTGCATCTTCCCGTCCACGAATTTGCCGACGGCGCGCAGCTGGCCGTTGCGCAAGTAGTAGCGCCACGTGCCGTCCTTCAGCCCTTTCGCGTAGCGACCGGTGCACATGACTCCGGCACCTTCGTAGCGATCGACGAACGGGCCGTCCTTCTGGTGCGAGCTCGCTGACGGTTTCGGGCGCGCCGGTACCTTCTTGGTCGAAGTCTTCGGGTCGGCCGAGGCCTTCTTGCGGACCACCGTCCTCTTGCGCGGCAAGGTCTTCCGCTTCACCGGCCCAGCATCCTTCGCCGCAGTCTTCTTCTTCGCTGCCATGTCCGCTCCTCGGGGGTTCGAGTGGCGATGCTAGCGGAGTCGGTGGCACGATGGCGCACATGTTCGCCGTCATCGCGCTCGCGCTTTCCGTCCAGAGCGCGCCGCGTTTCGACATCTTGCACGTGTCGGACGTGCACGTCGATGCGCGCGCAGCGGGATTCGAGTCCCCGAAGTCGGTCCGCGGCGAAGAAACGTTCGACTGGATCGCGAAAGTGCTCGCGGGCGAATCCGCGCAGCCCGACTTCGTGCTCGCGACGGGCGACATCACCGAGTTCGGCGCGGCGGGCGAGACGTGGAGCGACGTCGAGTCTCTCTTCGCGCGCTTCTCCGTGCCTTGGTACCCGGTCCCGGGCAACCACGATCAGACATGGAACCCGATCGATCGACCGTACTTCGCGCGACTCGATGCTCTCGGCGAGCGGTTGCGCGCAGGCCGTTCGTACATCGTGAAGCGTGACGGCTGGACGTTGCTCGCGTTGAACTCGGCGTCGCTCTACGAGCCGCGTCCGTCGTTCGATCCGCGCGAGACCGATGAGCTCGAAGGCCTGCTCGCACGACACGCTTGGGGCCGACCCTTGCTTCTCGCGATGCACCATCCGCCGGACAGCAAGGAGTTCGCGCAACCCCATTCATCGCGGATGCTCTTCAGCGCGCTCGACGGCTACGACGTCGAACTCGTGATGTACGGCCACGGACACGCGGTGAAGCACCATCGAGTCTTCGGAGTGGACTGCGTGCAAGGTGGCAGCACGTTTGCGTCGAAGGGTCAAGATGCGCGGGGATTCGGTTGGGCCACGCTCGCGGACGGGACGTTGCGCTATGCGTACCGCCACTTCGACACGACGAAGCCGGAGAGCGTGCTCGTCGATCGCGAGTTGCACGCGCGGCCTGCGAGCATGCCCGTCCTAAGGCTCGTCATCGAGCTCGCGACGGACTCGGAGCCGACGCGACTCGTGGCGGAATGGACGCCTTCTGCGCCCGACTTCGGGCCAGCGAGAGCCTCTTGGCGCTTGCTCGTCGACGGCGAGGAGATCGCGGAACCACCCTGGAACGTCGATCCTTGCGAGGATTGCGATCGCTACGAACTGCCGCTCGACGCACTTCGTCTAGGCGTTGGCCTGCGGCTCGTGACGCTCGAAGTCACTCGACCCGATGGCCGCATCCGGCAGCAATCGATCACGACGGATAGCTCACGTTTCGTCTCGCGACGGCGCGGGATCTCGGGACACCCGACGTCGATGCTGCTGCGGTCTCCGTTCTATCCGCACTGGTTCGACGTCGCTGGGCAGCTGGACTATCGCGTCGAGCCGCTCTTTCGCGACAGCATTCCGGGACGGCCGCTCCGCGTAGGCGACACCGTTTACCTGGGCGACGATCGAGGTCGCCTTCATGCCGTCGACCTCGGTGACCAGCCCGAGAAGCGGGCTCAACGCTTCCTGTGGAGCACGCCACCGAACGGCATGGCGATCGAGTCCGCACCGGCGCTCGCCGGCGGTCTCCTCGTCGTCGGCGCATGGGATGGCAACGTCCACGCATTCGACGCGAAGACCGGCGAGCGTCGTTGGTCGCGACCCGGTCCGAAGTCGAGCGAGGGCAGAGCCGCGCGCTACTACGCGCCGGCAGATTGCTCACCGGTCGTGCTCGGCGACCGCATCTACGTGTGCGACCGCGGCTACTCGCTCGCGTGGTACGAGTTCGACGGGACGATGCACGCGCTGCCATTCACCGATGTCGCCGCGATCGGCGCGAGCGCTGACGGCGCGCATCTCTACTTGCGCGGCACCGAAGGCGCGCTGACGCGCATCGATCGCGATGGCTCTGTCGTGTGGCGCGCGGAAGTCCTGCTGGGCCGCGCGCCCGTTCCGCCGCTCGAGAAGGGTGGCGTCGTGCACGTCGTGTCCGATCAAGGACTGTGGTCGCGCGTCGATGCCAAGACGGGCGCCGTGATCGCGACCATTCTGACCAGCGCCACCGCCTATGTCTTCGCGCCTCCGATCTTCTTCGACGACGGCCGCGTCGAGATCAGGAGCCAGGCCGGGACCACGTTCTCTTGGTCTCCGTCCCCGGCGTCGGAACCGTCGGTCCCGCGCTGACGCGCATCTCGCGACGCTCGCCGCGCTGCGGTCCGCTCACGACTTCGCGTGACGCGCTGCGACCCGGCGCGCGCACGACGACCGCGATGCCCTCGTTGGGCGACACGTCGACTTCGAGTCGACCGCGCGCGTCGGCGCGGCGCGCGCTGCGAATACCGCGGTATTCGACTTCGACTTCGGCCCACGCGAGCGGTTCGCCGTCGGCGACGACGTCGAGCGCGAGCCTTGCGCTGGCGATGAGGAGGTCGACGTCGCTCGAAGGAGCCTGGATCGATTCGGGCGCGAGTGCTCCGGGCGGAAAGACGGCCGAAGGACAACGAAAAGCGTGCGAACGGATTGTCCACGTTCCCGGTGAGAGTCCACCAAACGACCACGCGCCTGACGCGTCGGTCGTGCAGCGCGGCAGGCTCCACTCGATGGCGCCGTCGATCAGCGCGAGCTCGTCCTCGCCGACGCGGATGCGCGGCGCGAATCGTGGTGCGACAGCTTCGAGCTCGACCTTCGCGAGCGGCGTACCACTCGCGAGCACGCGACCCGAAATCGAAGCACCGCGCTCGAGCCGCAGTGGCTGCACGAGATCGACGAAGCCCTCGTCGACGACGAGTCGGTGCACTGTGGGCCGACGATTCGGTGCATAGGCCACGACCCAGACGTCACCCTGTTTCGGGGTGCGCACGTCGAAGCGCCCGAACTCGTCGGTGACCGTTTCGCCGCGGGATTTCAGCCCATCAGCGGCATGCGGCG
>JAYTBY010000335.1:0-1759 GCA_043736755.1 Planctomycetota bacterium
GGCGCGCGCTGCACCGCGACTGTGGGGTTGGCTCGTCCTCGGTTGGATGGCCGCGATCGGCGTCGCGTTGTTCGTCGCGCGCGATCTCGACGTCCCGCCGGGACGCATCGAGTTGGCCAGCGGGCTCTTGCCGGTGACGATCCTCGTGTGCGCGGCGCTCGCGACTGCGGCGACGGCGCTCGGAGGATCGCGACGGACCGTGATGCCGCTCGCGATCGCGGCGATCCTGTGCCTGTTCAGCGAACGGACTGCGCGAATTTGGCCGGAACGCTCGCGTGAACTGCTCGCGCTGCGCAACGATCTCGAGCGTGGGCTCGCAACGGCCGGTGATCGCGGCGTCACGTTGGTGGTGGGCGCTGCGTCATCCGAACTCCATCGCCCGGCCGACGAGATCGGTCGCGGAGGATTGGGAATTCCGGAGGATCTCGATCTCGTCGCCGGTGTCTGGCCGCCGTCACCAACGTGGCCCGGACGCTTGCGACGTGTGGTCGCGGAGGACGTGCCCTACTTCGTGCGCATGCCGTTTTCGGACGCCTTGAGACAAAGCGGTCTGGCCGTGCTGTTGCTCGATCGCGAGGAGCGTCCGGCCTTCCGCTTGCCGCCTCCGAACGGCGAGGAGAAGCCGTTCGTCTGGCGCGAAGATGGACGATCGGAACTCGTCGAACTCGATCCGATCGCGCTCACGATGGTGCGCGTCACGCCGCGCACCGGCATCTCGACCGCGGAGCCGCCACGCATGCGCTGGCGCGCCAAGAACGAGAAGTTCGAGCACGGCTCCATCGCAGGCGCGTGGGTGGCCACCGATGACGGGCCGCTGGCCGTTTTCGATCTGTGGCGTTCGAACGAATGGTTGCTCGGGGACAAGATCAAACGCGTCTGGTTCGAAGGCGAGCTCTTGAAGATCGTGACAGCGGAAGTCCTGCCGCTCGTCGAACTCGAACCGGAGTACCTGGACACTCAGGGTGTCATGACGGTCGTCCTCGCCGAATCGAAACGTCCCCGCGCGTGGGCTGGAGATCCTGATTGGGTTTTGATGCGCGTCACCGAGAACGAGGGCTACGCGAGGGACGAGCTCGTCCTCCGGCTCGATGAGCAGCGGCTCGAGTTCGACACGGTCGATGCGCAGTCTATTTCCCTTGATCGGCCCTGGTGGATCCTCGAGTGCCGGGTCGGCGGAGTCACGGTCGCGCGATCGAGGGAACTGAAACGAACCGCACGCTAGGCTGTCCTGCTCGATCCCATGTCCACGACCCCCACGAAGACCCTCGAGTGGTTCCCGAGTCCCCGCCCCGGCCGCGATTTCGAGATTCGATTCGATTGCCCCGAGTTCACGTGCCTGTGCCCAAAGACCGGACAACCGGACTTCGCCACGATCCGCATCCGCTACACGCCGAACGAGCGCTGCGTGGAGCTCAAGAGCTTGAAGCTCTACCTGTGGTCCTTCCGTGACGTGGGCGCGTTCCACGAGGCGGTCACGAACCAGATCCTCGACGACCTCGTCGCCCTGCTCGCGCCGAAGTGGATGATCGTCGAAGGTGACTTCCTCGTGCGCGGCGGCATCCACACGGTCGTCGAAGCGCGCCATCCGTGAGCGTCCCGACATCGCTCCGGCCCTGAGAGGCCGTGAAGAAATCGAGCCTACGGCCTCTCAGAAACGAGTGGCGCCGCTTCCGCGTCGCGTCGCCTGTGATTTTTCACAGGCTCTGAGAGCGTGTGCAGATCGTGAGCCTACGGCCTCTCGGAATTCCTTGGCGCTCTT
>JAYTBY010000336.1:0-8677 GCA_043736755.1 Planctomycetota bacterium
GATTCATCGTGCTCCGCTCGGCGAACTGAACCGTGGTCGACGCGAAGATCGTCGAAGCTCTGGCCGTGACGCTGCGCGTCGCGATCGTCGCGACGATCGTCACGGCGCCGTTCGCCCTAGCGGCCGGATACCTCCTTGCACGCCGAAACTTTGTCGGGAAGAGCATCGTCGAGACCCTGCTCGCGCTGCCACTCGTCCTGCCGCCTACCGCAATCGGGTACTTGCTGCTCATCGCTTTCGGCCGCAGCGGTCCGTTCGGTGAGCGCACGCTGGGCTTCGATCCCGGGATCCTCTTCACGTGGCGTGGGGCCGTCCTCGCGAGCGCGATCGTGTCCTTCCCACTCGCTGCACGAACTGCCCGCGCAGCCTTCGAGGTCGTCGACCCGCGCCTCGAGACGATGGCGCGCTCGCTCGGGATGTCGCGCGCGGCGGTCTTCTTCCGCGTGACGATCCCGCTCGCGCGTCGCGGACTGCTCGCGGCGTTGGCGCTCGCGTTCGGCCGCGCACTGGGCGAATTCGGCGCGACCGTGATCGTCGCGGGCAACATCCCGGGGCGCACCCAGACGATTCCGCTCGCGATCTTCGACGAGATCCAACTCGGGAACGAACGCGGCGCACTGGTCCTCGTCGGCGTTGCGACAGCGCTGGCGTTCGTCGTGCTCTTCACCGTCGAGCGTCTCGGGCGAGCGCGGGTCGTCGCATGAACCTCGCGGTCGACGTCGAACTGCGGCAAGGAGCGTTCGAGCTCGGCGTGCGCTTCACGAGCAACGCGCGCACGCTCGGCGTCTTCGGCCCATCGGGCTCGGGGAAGACGAGCCTCGTCGAGATCCTCGCCGGTTGGCGTCGACCGAATCGCGGTCGCGTCGCGGTCGGCGGAGCGACGTGGTTCGACGCCGACCGACGCATCGACGAGTCCGCCGCGAGTCGGCGGGTGGGCTATGTGCCGCAGGATCTGCTGCTCTTTCCACACTGGACGGTGCTTCAGAATGTGCGCGCAGGCGTCCCGCGCGGCGATGCGACGGCCAACGATCTACGCCTCGCGCGGTCGATCGACGTGCTCGGGATCGGCGCGCTGCTCGACAGCTATTCCTCGACACTTTCAGGCGGCGAACGTCAACGCGTGGCGCTTGCGCGTGCATTGGCGAGCGATCCGGCAATCCTGCTCCTCGACGAACCCCTGGCGTCGCTCGACCTCGCGCTGCGCCGCGCGAGCCTCGCGCACCTGGCGCTCGTGCGCGAAGCGTTCGACGTGCCACTCGTCGTCGTGTCGCACGATCCGACGGAGATCTTGGCCCTGTGCGAGGAGTGCGTTCGCCTGGAGAACGGCCGCGTCGTCGAGCACGGTCCCGCGCGCCGCGTGTTGCTCGGTGCCGCGCGCGCCGCGGGGACCTTCGAGAACGTGCTGCGCGGTCGCGTGGTCCCGGGGCGCGAGTCGCATGTCGAGCTCGCACCCGGCGTCGAACTTGCGGTGGCGGAACGCGGACTCACCGCATCGATGGAAGTGCTCGTCGCCCTGCGCGCCGAGGACGTGCTCATCGCGACCGGTGAGCTACCGGGAATCTCCGCGCGCAACGCGCTGGTCGCGCGCGTCGAAGACGTCCGCATCGACGGCGAGGACGCTTGGCTCGAAGCGCGCATCGGTCGCGACGTCGTGCTGACCGTGCTGCTGACTCCCGGCGCCGTGGCCGATCTCGGACTCGCGCGAGGCAGCGACGTGCGCCTCGTGATCAAGGCACAGGCGTGCCGCGTACTGGCGTCAACAGAGGCTTGACGCGCAGTTCAGCCCAGGCGTTTCGGGAGCGTGCACTGGCGCTCGCTCCACGCTGCTGACCCGCCAGCTCGCATCGACAACGAGCGACGCGCAGTCCGGGTCCTGGATGGCCGGTTCTCGATCCCTCGCGAACGAGCGCGGAGAATTGCTAGCGGTCAGGCCGCAAGCGCATCCGAGCGCGCGGAAAGGATGCAAAGGGATCTCGAAATGTGCGCGGAATCAAACCGCGCAGATCCCGAGGGATCCCCGCGTTCGGCCGACCTCTCGGATTACCTAGGCTCGAAGCCCGCGCACCGCGGCCTGCCACCCACGCAGCGCCGCGATCGGATCGGGCGCCTTCATGATCGCTCCGCCGGCCAGTGCGACATCCGCACCAGCAGTGCGCGCGCGGCGCATGTCGTCGTCGGTCGTGAGCCCAGAGAGCGCGACGCGGAGGATGCCCCGAGGGACGCGCGGCAGCAGTCGTTCGAAGGCGACAGGATCCATGGACATCGTGCGCCGATCGCGGGCGTTCACGCCGAGCAGTTCGGGCTCGAGCGGCAGCGCGCGCTCGAAATCACGCTCGTGGTGGACCTCGATCATCACGGCGAGTCCGACCGAGCGCGCAGTCGCGCGCAGTCCTGCGAGCGTCGCGTCGTCGAGGATCGCGGCGATGATCTGGACGGCGTGCGCGCCGTGGAGCGCGCTCTCGAGCACCATGCCTTCGTCGACGACGAAATCGGCGCGTATCAGCGGTAGCCCGGTGAACGCGACGCTCTCGATGTCCTCGAGTTCGCCGTCGTAGTGGTCCGACTCCGTTCCGACGACCAGCACATCAGCGCCGCCGTCGCGGAATGCCGCGGCCAGGCACGCCAACGCGGACCGGCGCGGCGCGTGGGGTCGGACCGCGTTCCCGGTTCCTCGGTGAGCATCCGCCCGCCCGACGGCGACGCGCGCTCGAGCGCGGCGATGAACGCGAGATCGGGCTTCGTGAGCGCAGCGATCACGCGTTCGCGACGTGACGGATCCGGAGGGATGAGCCGCACGAGCTGGTCGAGACTCATCCGTCGGCGGCGCTCGGCCGAGCGCGCGCGCCCGGCGGCCACGATCTGATCGAGAGGAACGCTGGTCATGCTGGGTCTCGTTCGACGTCGCGCATCGTTCAGCCGCGCGACGGCGCGTGCAACGACCTGCCCGTCGCGGCCGCCATCACGCGCGCTTCGGCGACGAGGTTGACGAGCTCTGCCGGCAGCAACGCTTGCGGCCCATCGCTGCGCGCTTCGGCCGGGTTCTCGTGCACTTCGACGGCGACGCCATCCGCGCCGGCGGCGATCGCGGCGCGCGACAGCGGCGGAATGATCCGCGCGATGCCGGCTGCGTGCGCGGGATCCACGAGCAGCGGCAAGTGCGTCCACTCGCGCATCAAGGGCAGCACCGTGAGATCGAGCGTGTTGCGCGTGGCCTTCTCGTACGTGCGGATGCCGCGCTCGCACAAGAGGATCCGTTCGCATCCGCCCTCGGCGAGGTACTCGGCGGCGTGCAGCCATTCCTCGACCGTCGCAGCGAGTCCGCGTTTCAAGAGCACGGGACGGCCAGCGCGCGCGATGGCCTTCAACAAGCTGAAGTTCTGCATGTTCCGCGCGCCGACTTGCAGGCAGTCGATGTCGTGCTCGAGGAACGCGGACAGGTCCGACGCGTCCATGATCTCGCTGACGACGGGGAGTCCCGTCGCGAGTCCGGCGTCCTTCAACTGTCGCAAGCCTTCGACGCCGAAGCCCTGGAACTGGTACGGGCTCGTGCGCGGTTTGAAGGCGCCGCCGCGCAACAAGTGCGCACCCGCGGCCTTCACTTGGCGCGCGACGGACAGCACGTGCTCGCGACCTTCGACGCTGCACGGACCGGCGATCACGACCACCGTGCCGCCGCCGACGCGCACGTTGCCGACGTCGACGACGCTCGGGAGCTCGCGCATCGCGCGCGCGACCAGCAAGAGTTCGCCCATCGGCTTCGACGTCGATTCGACCTCGCTGAGCTTCGCGAGGGACTCCGCGAGTCCCTTCGGTGCCTTTCCCGCCAGTGCGAGGATCGGTCGCGAGCGTTCGCGCGAGCGCAGCACGCGCAAGCCGTCCTTCTCGAGAGACTCTTGGAGCGCGCGCACGACCTCCTCGGTCGTTCCGGCGACGAGGCGGACGATCACGCGAGTTCCTCGAGCGAGAACTGCGCGCTGTGTCGGTCGATCTCGGCGAACACCGCGGCGACGCCTTCCGCCGAGAACGGGCCGGTGTGTCGGCGCAGGATGTCGTCGACGGCGGCGCTGCGCAGTGGATCGGCGGCGCTCGTCTGCGAGAGCAGTCGCGCGCGCTCGTCGAGCATCGCGAGGATCGCGGCGTCGAGGTGGCGCAGTTGGTGGCGTTGGGCGGGGTTCATGGTGTCAGTCCGGAGCGGAGGTCGTGGACGAAGCGTTCGGCGGCGGCTGCTGCGTCCGTGTCGTGCCCGCCCGCGCAATGGATGCGTTCGACGAGCGCGCTGCCCACGATCGCGAGATCGGCGTGGTGCACAGCGGCGCGCACTTTGTCGGCGGAATCGATGCCGAAACCGACGGCGAGCGGCAGGTCGCCGCACGCGGCGCGCGCGCGCGCGAGGAAGGACTGCGCGCCCTCGTCGAGATCGGTGGACGCGCCCGTCACGCCGAAGCGACCGATGGCGTAGAGGAAGCCCTGCGACGAGCGCGCGGCGAGCGCGAGGCGCGTGTCGTCCGTCGTCGGGGAGACGAAGTGGATCGTCGCGAGGCCCGCGCTGTCGCCAGCTAGGCGCAGTTCGGCGCTCTCTTCGAGCGGCACGTCGGCGACGAGCCATGCGTCGGCCCCGGCCTCTCCGAGTTCACGCGCGGAGCGATCGAGACCGCGCACGAGCAGCGGGTTCAAGTACGACATGATCGCGATCGGCAGCGTGCTCGCCGAGTGCGCGGAACCGCCCGCTCGGAACGTGCGCAGCATCGCGAGCACGTCGGCGAACGTCGTCCCGGCCGCGAGCGCGCGATCGGCTGCGGCCTGCAGGACCGGACCGTCCGCGATCGGATCGCTGAACGGGAGTCCGAGTTCGACGCACGAGACACCCGCACGATCGAGCGCACGCAAGCATGCGAGCGTGCGTGCGAGACCGCCGTCGCCAGCCGTCAAGAACGGAGCGACACCGCGTCGGCGGCTGTGCTTGTCGGCCGCGAGGCGCGTGACGAGTCGGTTCGCGCTCACGGTGAGCCTCCGCGACGGATGCGCGCGATCGTTTCGAGGTCTTTGTCGCCGCGACCCGAGAGGTTCACGACGACGCGCTTCCCGCGCAGCTCGCCCGCAGCTAGGAGAATCCAACCGATCGCGTGTGCGCTCTCCAGCGCCGGCAAGATGCCTTCGAGCCGAGAGAGCGTCTCGAACCCGCGCAACGCGTCGGCGTCCGTCGCCGACACGTAGCGCGCGCGACCCGAGTCGTGGAGTGCCGCGTGCTCGGGCCCGACGGCTGGGTAATCGAGGCCGGCGCTGATGCTGTGCGTCGCGCGGATCTGGCCTTCCTCGTCCTGCAGCACATACGTGCGCGTTCCGTGTAGGACTCCGTGCGATCCTCCGCTGAAGCGCGCCGCGTGCTGCCCCGTCGCAATGCCCTGGCCGCCCGCCTCGACCCCGACCAGACCGACGCTCGGAGAACGCAAGAACGCCCGAAAGATCCCGATCGCGTTGCTGCCGCCGCCGACGCACGCGACGACGACGTCGGGCAGTCCTCCGCTAGCGAGTTCGAACTGATCGCGCGCTTCACGACCGATGACTTCGTGGAAGGACGCCACGATCGTGGGGAAGGGATGCGGACCGAGCGCACTGCCCAAGCAGTAGTGCGTCGCGATCGGATCGCCCGCCCAATCGCGCATCGCGGCGTTCACGGCGTCTTTGAGCGTCTGCTGGCCTGTCGAGACGCGCACCAAGCGCGCGCCGAGCAGCTCCATGCGCAGCACGTTGGGTTTCTGGCGCTCGGCGTCGACCTCGCCCATGTAGACGACGCACTCGAGCCCAAGTTGCGCGCAGGCGGCCGCTGTCGCGACACCATGCTGACCGGCGCCGGTCTCGGCGACGATGCGGCGCTTGCCCATGCGCCGCGCGAGCAAGCACTGACCGATCGCGTTGTTGATCTTGTGCGCGCCGGTGTGGAGCAGATCCTCGCGCTTCAGCCACACATCGCACCCGACGTGCTCCGAAAGTCGCCGGGCGTGGTGGAGCGGCGTCGGACGGCCCGCGAAGGTGGCGAGCAGGCGATCGAGCTCGGCGCGGAACTCCGGATCGGCCATGGCGTTCGTGAAGCCGACTTCGAGATCGCGCAGCGGTGCCACGAGCGTTTCGGGCGCGTACGCGCCGCCGAACGCGCCGAATCGACCGGCGGGGCTCATTGCGCGACGTCCTTCTGGCTCAACGCGCTGGCGGCCGCGTCGACGAACGCCAGGACGCGCGCGGGATCCTTGCGCAGGCTTGGACCTTCGAGTTGCGAACTCGCATCGACGCCGAACGGGCGCACGGCGCGCACGAGATCAGCCACGTTTCCGGCGTGGAGTCCACCGGCGAGGATGCAGTCACCGCGCTCCGCGAGCACGCGCGCGAGCTCGGTCGCGACAGGGATTCCCGTGCCGCCCGGTGCAGCCGGATGGTCGAGCACGAATCCGCGCGCGATGTCCTTCCACGCGTCCATCTCGTCGAGCGCGTCGTCGTCGACGGCGATGCGTCGCAGGATCGGGAACGGGAAGCCGATCCACTCCTCGGGTATTTCGTGACCACACAACTGAACGGCGCGGGCGCCGGCAGCGCGCAAGAAGCGTTCGGCCTCCTCGGGGAACGGCTCGACGAGCACGGCGACGGGCAGCACGCGCCGCGGGATCGCATCGACGATACGCGCGGCATTTTCGGCCGTGATCTGTCGCGGCGAACGCGACCAGCCGACGAACCCGACGGCGTCGAGAGCCGTGGGGAACGGATCGGGCAGGTCTTCGATCCCGCGTAACCCGCAGACCTTGATGCGCGGCAGCGGATCAATGTCCACGCAACGCCTCCTTCCACGCCGCGATCTGTGCCGCCGGATCGGCGGCGCGCACGAGCGTCTCGCCGACGAGCACGACGTCCGCGCCGGCGGCGCGCACGCGTTTCAAGTCGTCGGTCGTCTTGATGCCGCTCTCGGCGACGCGCAACGTGCCTTTCGGCACGCGTGGCAACAGACGCTCGACCGTGCCGAGGTCCGTCGCGAGTGTTTTCAAGTCGCGCGCGTTCACGCCGAGCAACTCGGGTTCCAAGAGGAGCGCACGATCGAGCTCGGCCTCGTCATGGACTTCGATCAAGACCGCGATGCCGTACTCCTTCGCGATGGAACGCAGCCGCGCGAGCGTCGCATCGTCCAGGATCGCCGCGATGAGCAGCACCGCGTCCGCACCGAACGAGCAGCCTTCGAGCACCATGCACTCGTCGACGATGAAGTCCTTGCGCAACCGCGGCAGGCGCGTGAACTCGACCGTGCGCAAGTCGTCGAGACAGCCGTCGAAGTGATCTTCCTCGGTCAAGATCGACAACATGTCCGCACCGCCTGACTTGTACGCCGCGGCCAGGACGTTCCATTTCGGTCCGATGCGGTGACGTCGCGAGGGTGCCGCCGAGCGCGGGTCGACGTCCTCGACGAGAAGCGGTCCGGCCGACGGCGAGCGGCGCTTCAGTTCGCAGATGAAGGCGAGTTCCGGCTTCGTCAACGCCGTGAGCACGCGCTCGCGTCTCCACGAATCGGGCTTCACGTGGTCCTCGAGCCGCGCGAAGTCCATGTTGCGCCGACGCGCGGCGGAACGCTTCTTCACGGCCTCGACGATCCCATCCAACTTCGTGCCGGTCATGCCTCTCCTCGAGCCGTTCGGATCCAGAGACTCAGTGTGTTCGCGGCCGCGCGCCGGTCGATCGCTTCCGCGGCCAGCGCGACGCCCTCGACCGGTGTGCGCGCGACGCCCGCGACGACGAGCCCGGCCGCGGCGTTGAGCACGACGGCGTCGCGCACTGCGCCGAGTTCGCCCTCGAGCACGCGCCCGAGGATCGCAGCGTTCGCGCGAGAATCACCGCCGGAGAGGGACTCGGTCGTGGCGGCGGCGAATGCGCGCTCGGCCGCTCCGTCCCACGCCGGAAGGGAACCGATCGCGCACACGATGTTCTCGCGACCTGGGACGAGCTCGTCCGCGCCGCCGGCGCCGTGCACGACGAAAGCGCGTTCGTGACCGAGCTCCTGGAGGGCCGCGGCCATGGGGCCGACACGACGTGCTTCGGGGACGCCCAGCAGTTGCCGCCGCACCCGCCCTGGATTGCAGAGCGGACCGAGGAAGTTGAACAACGTGCGGATGCCGAGCGCCTTCCTCACCGGCGCGATGCGCGCGAGCAGAGGGTGCGCTGCCGGCGCGAAAAGGAACGTGATGCCGCAGTGCTCGAGGCACGCGCGGGAACGGTCGTGCGGCAGATCGAGAGGCAATCCGAGGTGCTCGAGGAGATCCGCGCTGCCGCAGCGGCTCGATTGACTGCGGTTCCCGTGCTTGACGACGCGAGCGCCGGCGGCTGCGGCCACGATCGCGGCCGCGGTCGACACGTTGAACGAACCCAGCCCGTCGCCGCCGGTGCCGCACGTGTCGATGGCGTCGCGGGCATCGTGCTCGAACGTGATCATGCGCGAACGCAAGGCGTCCGCCGCGCCGACGATCTCGGCCGCGCTCTCGCCGCGGGTCGCGAGAGCGCGCAGGAAGTCCGCGAGATCCGTGTGCGCGAACTCGGCGTCGAGGAGTCCACCGACGAGCGAGCCGGCCTCCGAGCGGGAGAGCTCGCGACCGGACCGCACGACGTCGAGGGCAGAGCGCAGGTCCATCTCAGCTCCGAATCGCGA
>JAYTBY010000337.1:0-3927 GCA_043736755.1 Planctomycetota bacterium
CGATGACCGGGCGTCGTTGGGTTGCCGTCCAGCAACACCTTTCCATCGCGCACCTGACGTCGAAGGGTCCCCTTCGACATCAAGGGAAACGACAAGCACAGGAACTCGTCGAGTTCCATGCCGGCGCGTTCAGGAGGGATCGGGATGTATTGCACGGGAGTCTCTGGCGCGAGGCACTCGAGCCACACTTCGAATCGCTGGATCAGCGCGGCTTCGGCGAGGAGTAGATCTCCTCGCGCAGCGACGCCACGTACGGCAGGTTGCGATAGCGACCCGCGTAGTCGAGTCCGTACCCGACCACGAACAGGTTCTGCACTTCGAAGACGCGGAAGTCGGGCTCCAGCGAAACGGAGCGACGCGAAGGCTTGTCGAGGAAGACGCAGGTGCGCACTTCAGCAGCGCCCCGGCGCGTGAGCTCCTGCTTCAAACCGTGGAGCGTCCGACCCGTGTCCAGGATGTCGTCGACGAGCAGGAGGTTGCGTCCCTCGATTTCGTTGCCCGTAGGCAGGAAGTTGATCTCGAGCTGGCCCGACTCGGTCCCATCGCCGTAGCTCGACGCCGCCAGGAAGGCCAGCTCGAGCGGGATCGGTATGCGACGGATGAGGTCCGACGCGAACACGCACGAACCCTTCAAGACCGACACGACGGTGAAGTCGCGGCCGGAATACTCGCGCGTGACCTCGCGGGCCACGCGGTCGATGCCGGAGACGATCTCGGCTTCGCTGTACAAAATGCGGTCGATATCGGCGTGCATCGGATTGCCCGGTGAAACGGGCCGAAGAGGATATCGCCGGCTGCGATGCCGGGTCGAGCCGAGAGTGCGCGGATCCTTGCGAAGGTCGGATTCTAGGGGGCCGGGGCCTTGCCCAGGGGCGCCCCGGTGCTACCGTTCCTACCAATCCATGGATGCCGGACCGCTCGTGCGGCCGACGTCACGACCCCGCACGCGGAACGGAGGGCCTCTTCGAGGTGCTTCCAACGCGTTCGCGCCGCCGCCGCGCAGTTCCCCTAGCGCGAATCGGACTCGCCAGCGCAATGCGGAACCTGACGAAGGATGCTCGCGCGATCGACATGGACTCGATCCGCGACCACGGCTTCGACACGCAACCGAATCGAAACGGACATTCCGAGTGACCAAGCGTTCCTACCAGCGTCGTGACGAAGAAGTTCAGATCCGCGAGTTGCAGGAGAAGATCGCGGAGTTGAAAGCGCAGGCCGAGGCCAAGAGCCGCAAGGACATGCCCGTGGTGCGCGAGTGGCCGAAGACTCAGAAGGCGCTCCGGACATTCATCCAAGTCGCCTCGGCGAACCACCGACTCGACCTCGCGATCTCAGCGCAGGCGTTCATGGCGGGGATCGATCGCACGCTCGACCCCGAACTCACATCGGGTCGGCAGAAGCGCGGCAAGCGCGGTGAAGACGAGGACTCGAATAGCGGCTGGGGCCGCAGCTAGGCCGGCTGGGTTCCGCGCGCACTCGCCAGCCATGCCTCTTCGCCGCCATCCCGATGTGCGTGTGACATCGAGCCGCACCGTTCACGCGGGCCGAGTCTTCGATGTGGTGCGGGAAGAACTCATCCTGCCTTCGGGGCTGCACCAAGACCTCGACATCGTGGACCACCCGGGCGCGGTCGCGATCGCAGCTCTCGACGGTGCGGGCGAACTGCTGCTCGTGCGTCAGTACCGACACGCGTGCGGCGATTGGCTGCTCGAGATCCCGGCGGGCCGCATCGAACGCGGCGAGGATCGTCTCGAGGCCGCGATGCGCGAGCTCGAGGAGGAAACGCGTCACCGCGCCGCCTCGTGGGAACTGTTGGCCGAGTTCTATCCGGCACCTGGATTCTGCAGCGAGCTCCTGTCGGTCTTCATCGCGCGTGGACTGGTCCACGTCGGCCTCGAAGCGCGCGCTGCGGACGCCGACGAAGAGCTGGTCGTCGAGCGCCTGAGCGTCGAGCGTGTGCTGGCCACGCCGCTCATGGACGCGAAAACGCTGCTCGCGGCATCGCTGATCTCGGCGCGTGGACTGGCGCGCTGAATCGACGGTCCTCACGCCCAACCCGGCCTCAATCGCTGCGGTAGCGCGGCGCGAGATCGACGAGGAAGTCGAAGCCGCCCTGTCCCGGTCGGAGATTCCCGTCGCGATCGAGCCGGAGGAGCGCTCCAACCGCGGTCACGAGGACGCCGTCCCGCCAAGCCAGGGTACGGTCGAACCCACCCAGCGGCAGATCACAACGATCGAGTTCGGTCGTTCCGCCCGGACCGTAGCGCGTGACGCACGGCTGCGTCGTGCCGGCGACCCACGCCCGCGCTTGACCGCGAACGCCGGCGAGATGCGCGGCGGGTCGAGCGAGCGGAGCGGACCAGAGGACGGTGAGGTTCGCATCGAGGAGCAGGATGCGTCCGCTGCCGGAATCGTCGAGGGCCCAAACTTCGCCACCCACCGGCCCGGGCGCGAGATCGACCAGGTTCCCGCCGATCTGGGCACTCGCGAGCACGGAGCCGCTCTCCGCATGAACGCGCAAGACCGCACCGTCGCCCGTCCCGAGGACCGCACTGTCGCGTTCACCGACCACCGATCGCAGTTGCGCACGCTCCAGGAGCGGGAAGACGCTGCCCTCGGTGCGCACACGCACGAGCCGCGGCAGCGAACCCGCGCGTAGCTCGACCACGAGCGCCTGTTCGCCCGCCGCCAGGATGTCGAGATCCAGGACGCGCTCGATCCACAACTCCGCGACGAGGTTGCCCGTCGCATCGAACCGATCCAGCCGGTGCGTCGCCGTCGAGAGCCCCGTCTCCGCGCGCAGCACCCACAACCCGCCGTCGTGTGACGGCTCGACGTCGAGCGGGAAACCGACCGGGATCCGTCGCGCCAGTCGCAACTCTCTGTCGAGGCCGAGGACGCGCGACGCATCACGATCGGCGGCCCACACGACGACCTCCCCCGGCGGCTGAGGCGGTGATTCCGCGGACGCGAAGGCAGCGAGGCCCACCGCGAGAGCGCCAAGTCCGGCCGCGATCCATGCGGGACCGGCACCGGGGTGACATGGGTCCTCTATCCCTCGCGGAATGGCCGCGTTCGACAGCCGACCCTCGTCACGTGCCCCACCTTCCTCGCGATCGTGTGTGTCCATGGCATCCTCCAATTCGAGGACGCTCGGGATCAGCGACAGTCGCGGGTGATTTCGCGAATTTTCCGCGCGGAAGTCCGGGAAGTGCTGTCGCGCGGAGGGCCCGTGAAGAACTCATCGCCCGTGCGCGCCGTGCGCGGTTCCGCGCAGGGCCACCAGGGATCGAGAGGCCTTAGGATCGAGTGGTTCGCGGCCATTCAGTGCCTGTGAAGAAAGCACCGGAGACGCGCCGCGGAAGCGTGGCCACCAACATGTGAGAGCGCGTCGGCTCGATTTCTTCGCGCGAGCTCAGTGCTCACGACCGCCCGGCCAGCGCGGCCGACCGTCGACCCGAGCAGCTCCGCGATCCCGGCGGGAAGCGCGGTGCCCCGCCACGACGAGCGCACCGAGCACGAGCGGCACGAGCGCGAGCAGGAACAGCACGCTGGCATTCCATCCACGCGCGGCCGCCGCGTTCTGGGAAGCGACCGCTTCCCGACACATCGGTCATGTCCCGCCGATCGGCGCGAGTGCGAACCAGGTCGCGGCGAGGAGAAGTGCACGGCGTATCACGACGAGGATCGTGGCAGCGAGAGCGACGCCCCGCAAGTGACGGCGCTCGGGCGCGCTTGCATCGAAGCCGTCTCCCAGATCACGGCTCGCCCCTCGGTCGGGAAGTCGCCCAGTGACCGCGCAAGTTCAGTCGCTCGTAGCTCACTGCACCGCACGAGTCCGGATCCACGGACCGGGCGTCGCGATCGCGCTGGTCGCCACAGTCGTCGGGATCCTGGCCTCGAGATCGAGTGGGAACGTCACGGGGA
>JAYTBY010000338.1:0-1755 GCA_043736755.1 Planctomycetota bacterium
CGTTCCGCGACGCCGCGGGCTCGACGCCGGCCTTCGGTGATCGCGCGACGTACCAGATGGATCCGGCGAACGTGCGCGAGGCGCTGAAGGAAGCCGGGCTCGACGTCGATCAGGGCGCGGACATGTTGATGGTGAAGCCGGCGATGCCGTACCTCGCCGTGTCGCGCCGCGTGAAGGACCAGCTCGACGTGCCGGTGTGCGCGTACCAGGTGTCGGGCGAGTACGCGATGATCCTCGCGGCGGCGCAGAACGGTTGGATCGATCGAGAGCGCGCGATGCGCGAGTCGCTGACGTGCATCAAGCGCGCGGGAGCGGATTTCATCCTGACTTACTTCGCGCGGGACATGGCGCGGTTGCTCAAAGCCTGAGGTCTGAGCGTGCGGCGCGGCCTGATCGTTGCGATCCTCGGATTCGTGGCGCTGATCCTGTGGGTCGTCCGCGAGCGCGCGCAGCAGCCCGAAAGCGCGCCACCGGCCGCGGTCGTCGCTGCGATCCGCGCGCCCGACGAGCTCGTGCTCGTTACCGAGCCGACTCCCGCGCGCCATGCGATCGGCGCCGAACCCGCGGCCGAACCGATCGTCGCGACCGTCGATTCCGGCGCGAAACACCGACTCCACGGTGTCGTTCGTCCGGCAGTCGGCCGCAAGGAGCTCCTGAGCAACATCGCCGTCGGCGCGACGGACGTGGGGGGCCAGGCTCAGAGCACGTATTGCCTCCACGGCGGCTCGTACGCGTTCGAGAACCTCCTCCCCGGTCGATATTGGCTGCACATTTCGTCGCTCCAGAACGGACGGTCCGACGCCGTCGTCGACGTGTTCGGCGACACGAGGCACGACTTCCAGCTCTCGACGATCGAGATCGAGGTCCGCGTCGTGGACGAGATCAGCAAGCCGAGCGCGGTCCTCGGACTCCTCGCCGTGGCCACGGCCGATGAGCCTGGCGAGTGGATGGATGAAGTCCGCTCGGGTTTCGCGGACCCGATCGCGCTCGGCCGCTTCACTCGGCCGATCTGGCCCGATTCGGAGTCGCTCGCCGAAGTGCTCGGTCTCCTCTACCTCGAACGCGCTCCACCGCTCTACGTGAGCCTGTGCCGCTACCAGCGTGTTCTCGAAACGCGGCGCATCGAGGCCCGCACCGAAGGCGTGAAGTTCGTCCTGCGCTCCGACGACGCGCTCCTCGCGAACGGCAGCATTCGTGTGCGAGCCGTCGACGCGGAGACCGCCGAGCCGATCCCGAAGCTCACCGGTCTCGCCGAGGGAGCGGCGAACCGCATGAGTTCGGCGCAGGCGGGTGTGTGCGAGTTCCAGGACCTCCTGCCCGGGACGTACCGCATCCAACTCATGGCCAAGGACCGCGGGATGGTGCGGCGCGAAGTGCGTGTTCGGCCTGGCGAAGTCGTGGACCTGGGCGACGTGCCGATGGACAAGGCTCACTGGGTTTCAGGCCGAATTCTCGACGAAACCGGTGAGGAGCGAGAGTTCGACATCCGCTACGACCCGTGTGAGGCGGATGGAGGAGTCCGTGAACACGGCGGCTCGATCTACGCGTTCCCGACGAAGCCCGACGGGACCTTCCGTGTCACCGGCCTCGCATCGGGGTTCCATCGACTGGAGGTCATGACTCGCGGGCAGCGCGAGCTCGCCGAGTGCGTCGCTGTCTTCGATGTGCGTGACGGGCCGGTCGAGAACGTGACGCTGACGGTGAGGACGGGCGTCTTGCTCGTCGTCGATCCGAACGGGGGTCACGGGCCGAGTC
>JAYTBY010000339.1:0-3914 GCA_043736755.1 Planctomycetota bacterium
CGCAGGGCGAGCGCATCACGGTCGTACTGTGCTGCGGCGCCGTGCGCGTTCGCGCCGTAGCGTCCACGTTGCGCGGGATCGTCGGCCAAGGCACGCACGGCGCGTGCGAGCTGGACCGGATCCTCGGGGGCGACGCAGGGTCCGGCTCCCGCTCGGCGCACGATCGAAGACGCCTCGCCCTCGGGGCCGGCGAAGAGCACCGGGATGCCCATCCCGAACGCTTCGAAGATCTTGCTCGGGATCACCGTCTCGAAGACGGGCGAATCCTTCAGGTGCACGAGCGCGACGTCGCATGCGCTCCACAACGCGGGCATTGCTTCCTTCGCAACCGGCGGCGCGAACACGACGTTCGGCAGACCACGGGCGTTCGCTTCCTCGATCAGGCCGGCGCGCGCGGCACCGTCGCCGGCAAAGAGGAAGCGGATGCGTTCGTCGCCGCGCACGAGCGCGGCCGCATCGAGCACGTTCGACAGCGCGTGTGCCATCCCGTGCGTGCCCAGGTATCCGACGACGAAGCGGCCTTCGAGTCCGAGGCGTGCGAGCGTGGTCCCGTCGCGGGAACGCGGTGCGTAGTGCGAGAGGTCGACGCCGTTGGTGACGACGTGGACCTTCGTCTCGTCGATGCCGCGACGAGCGAGATCGTGACGGAACGCCTCGCTGACGGCGACGACGGCACGCGCACGACGGTAGAGGAAGAGCTCGAGTCGCTCGAGAGCACTGAGCACGAAACCAGGCTTCAGAGTGCCGACCGCCGCGATCGATGCCGGCCACAGATCGCGCAGCTCGAAGACGTACGGTGTGCGCGTGATCGCGGCCGCCGCGTACCCCCCGACACTGGTGAAGAACTGCGGCGAAGTCGCGACGAGCACGTCGTGTCGGTGGAGTCCAATCGCGGCGAGAGTACCGTGCGCACCGAAAGACATGTGATCGAGCGTGCGCTTCAGGAAGCCCTTGTTCTTCGCGACATACGTCCACACGCGGACGACGTCGATGCCCTCGACGCGCTCACGCGAACGCCAAGCGTTGCGGAAGCCTGTGTGCACGCGTCCTTGCGGGAAGTTAGGCACGCACGTGACCACCGTGACCTGGTGACCCGCGCGCACCCAGGCGCGCGCGTGCTCGAACGTGCGTGTCGCCGGCGCGTTCGTTTCGGGCGGGAAGTTGTCCGTGAGGAAGAGGATCTTCACGCAGCGACCTCCGTCGTTCTGGGACACGCACGATCGGTGTGGCACAGGGCGATCAGCTGGGTCTCGAGTTCCGCGTGCCACGGTCCGCTGCGGAAACGAGCGCCCGACTGGGCTGCGCCGCGTGACAGCCTGCGGAACAACGGCGCATCGATCTCGAGTCTCTGCATGGCGGCACGGAGGGCCTCGATGTCGCGCGGGGGAACGAGCAGGCCGTTGACGCCGTCCTCGACGAGTTCGGGCAGCGATCGCCACCGCGACGCGATCACGGGCAGGCCGGACTGCATCGCCTCGATGACGGCGCCGGGCATGCCTTCGCCCTCGTACCACGTCGGGAAGACGAGCGCGTCGTGCCGCGCGAGCACGCTCCCGAGTTCGTCCGGCCGCACCGGTCCAGGGAAGTGCGCGTGGCCGTGATCTCCCGACAAGTCCGCTCCCGGAATCGTCGGACCGTGGAAGGTGAGCGTCGAGTCCGGAGCCAGGGTGTCGCTCGCGACGAGTGCTTCACGTAAGCCCTTTTCGACCTTCAATTGCGAAAGGAATAGGAATCGACGAGCGGGCCCTGTGCGCTCGATGGTCGGCTCGGCCTGGTCGCGAGTCGTTGGGAGCCAGTGTGCGCCCCGCAAGCGTTCGAACGCGCGGCAAAGATGCTGGGTCTGGAGGAGAACGAGCGGTGCCGACAGGCATGTGCGTTCCGCCGTCGCGCGTCGCCACGCGGGTTCGCGTGCGAACCGCAGGTCGAGATCCCCGCCGAAAACGCGCAGTCCGAAGGGTCGCCGGACCGCGCGCGCCGCGGCCCACACGAACGGGCCGGCTTTCATGACGCCGCCCGAGGATGCGTTGAAGAGGATGGCGTCGCAGTGTGGACCGACACGCGCGATCGCGCGCAGCGTCGACGTCAGCGCGCGTGCATCGTAGGGCGCACGCGACCAACCTGTGCGGCCGATCACGGGGCGCGTCGTGTCGACGACCTCGCAAGTCAGGCGCTCGGACGCGCGCACACGGCGCACGAGTTCGGCGAAGCTGACCTGTGTGCCGCCGATCGGAGTGCCTTCGCGCGGAAGGGGGCCGACGAGGAGGATCTTCTGTTTGGCGGTCACGCGCTGACCTCGAAGCGCTCCATCCAGCGCGCGATCCCGGCCAGGCACCACGCGCGCGTGGCGATCGCGGACTCGCTCGTCTTCGCCGCATTCGTGCCGCCGGCGCGTGCGTCAGCGATCTCGCGAGCGAGTGCCCGCGAATCGAACAGGCTCGCAGCACGCGTGCCGGGTTCGTAGAGGCCCTCGAGCAGCGACCAGAAGTCGTCGTTGAGCCAACCCGCGATCGGCAGCGAGAAACCCTGCTTCTTGTGATCGTAGACTTCGCGCGGAAGCAGCGGTCGGCCAGCCTCGCGCAGGAGGTGCTTGCCCGTTCGACCGCGCACTTTCAGATCGAGCGGCAATTTGCGTGCGAAATCGACAACGCGCATGTCGAGCAAAGGAACGCGCACCTCGAGGCTCGTCGCCATGCTCATGCGATCCACCTTGCAGAGGATCGCGCCGGGGAGGAACGTCTCGGCCAGCACGTGCATCGCCAGTTCCTCGGGCGCGAGGCGCGCGATGTCGGCGGCACTCGGGGTCGGCTCGGGCAAGAGGTCCACGTGTGCACCGAGGAGCTGCTCGATCTCGGCCGGGCTCCACAGCGCGCGCAGGCCGCGGATTTGTTCGACGGGCTCGAGCAGGGAGAGCGCGAGGCCCTTGCGAGCGCGACGTGCCGGCTCCGCGAGCGCGGTGGGCGTCATCGGAGCTAGTCCCGCGAGCATGGAGTGACCCACGCGACGCAGGATGCGCGGCGAGCGATCCGCGGTGCGGCGCACGCGGGCTGCCCAGAACATGTGGTCGTATCCGCCGAAGAACTCGTCGCCGCCGTCGCCGGACAGCACGACTGGGACGTGCTCGGCCGCCAGCGCGGACACGGCGTACGTCGGGATGCACGAAGTGTCACCGAGCGGCTGGCCGACGTGATCGATCGTGCGGTCGAGCACGTCGAGCGAGAATGCGCCATCGTCGATGCGCAGTTCGTGGTGCTCGGTGCCGAGGTGCGCTGCGACGCGACGGGCCAACGCGCTCTCGTCGTAGTCGGTCCTCGAAAAGCCGACGGAAAACGTCTTCAGGCGTCGACCCGCCGCGCGCGCGGCAAACGCGGATACGGTGCTGGAGTCGATGCCACCCGAGAGGAACAGGCCCACCGGCACGTCGGCGACGAGTTGCGACCGCACGACTTCGTCGAGGATCGAGCGCAGTTCATCGAGAGCTTCCGATTCATCGCGCGGTTCGGGCTCGATCGCGAGGCGCCACCAGCGCTCGATCTCGATCTGGCCCGCGCGCCAGCGCAGCAGGTGCCCGGGCGGAAGTTGGTGTACGCCCTCGAGCAGCGTCCAGGGATCGGGGACGTAACGGTCGTGCAGGAAGGTCGCGAGCGCGCGGCGATCGAGCGTGCGTTGAATCGCGCGGTGTTCGAGCAGCGCGCGGATCTCGGACGAGACGGCGAGTTCGCCATTGGGCCCGGACCACCAGTAGACCGGCTTGATGCCGAGCGGATCGCGCGCCACGAGCACGGTGCGTTCGCGCGCGTCGGCGAAGGCGAGGCCGAACATGCCGTTCAATCGGCGCAGACCAGGCTCACCGTCGTAGCGCAGCGCATGCAGGACGACTTCCGTGTCGGATCGTGTTTCGAACACGGCGCCACGGG
>JAYTBY010000340.1:0-8640 GCA_043736755.1 Planctomycetota bacterium
ATCAGGTCCTTCGGCGTGAGGAATCGCACGAGCTCGTCGCGCGCGCCCGGCTGGCCCGGCGTCGCGATGCGCGCCGGCTCGAGCGGCGTGTCGGACTTCTTCGCCGCGCGGTCCACGAGTTCCTTGGACGCGGTCTGACGGCCGAACCCGATCACGTCGCGGCCGACGCGGCGGGAGATGATCTCCTCGATCGAGCTGAACGTGCCGCCGACGATGAACAGGATGTTCGACGTGTCGAGCTGGATGTAGCTCTGCTCCGGATGCTTGCGCCCGCCCTGCGGCGGGACGTTCGCGACCGTGCCCTCGAGGATCTTCAGGAGCGCCTGCTGCACGCCCTCGCCCGACACGTCGCGCGTGATCGAGACGTTGCCGGTCGTGCGCGCGATCTTGTCGATCTCGTCGATGTAGATGATGCCCTGCTGCGCGCGCTCGACGTCGAAGTCGCAGCCTTGCAGGAGCTTCAAGAGGATGTTCTCGACGTCCTCGCCGACATAGCCGGCTTCGGTCAATGTCGTCGCATCCGCCATCGCGAACGGGACGTCGAGGAGCTTCGCCAGAGTCCGCGCGAGCAAGGTCTTTCCCGATCCCGTGGGGCCGACGAGCAGCACGTTGCTCTTCTCGATCTCGACCTCGCCGAGCGAGGCCGGGTTGCGCGCTTGGTGGCGAAGTCGGTTGTAGTGGTTGTAGACCGCGACGCTGAGGATCTTCTTGGCGCGTTGCTGGCCGATCACGTACTCGTCGAGCTTGCGCGCGATCTCGATCGGCGTCGGCAGTCGACGGCCCGTCGCGTCCGTCGGACCGCCCGCGCGCCGGGTGCCGGGCGCTGCGGTCGGGCTCGACGCGCCGGGCGTCTTCGCCGCATCGGGCGCGCGCCGTTGTTCTTCCTGGAGGATCGAGTTGCAGATCTCGATGCACTCGTTGCAGATGTACACGCCCGGCGGACCGGCGATGAGGCTCGCCACGTGGTGTCGGCGCTTCTCGCAGAACGTGCAGCGCTCGACGTGGCGCCCTCGGCCGGTGGAGGAAGTCATGAGGTCCTGAATTCTACGGGATCGTGTGGCTTGCTGGCGGCCCGATCGGGTGGGCAGGCGTCGAGGCGGGCATGAGCCGGGCCGCCTCCCGGAGGGGACGCGGCCCGAGCGTGCTGAATTGCTGGAGCTCGGCTCAGAGCTTGTGAAGTAATCACAAGCGACGCGCCGCGGAAGCGGCGCAACGAGGGTCTGAGAGGCTGTAGGATCGATTTCTTCACAGCCTCTCCGAGGCTGCTCAGCTCTTCGGCGCGTCCGGCTTCGGAGCGTCCGTCTTCGGCACGTCCGGCTCCTTCGAGATGATCTGGTCGATCAGCCCGAACGCCTTGGCTTCCGCGGGCGACATGAAGTTGTCGCGCTCGCAAGCCTTGGCCATCTCCTTCGCGGTGCGACCGGCGTGGCGCGCCATGATCTCTTCGAGCGCGGTGCGGAGCTTCAGGATCTCCTTGACCTGGATCTCCATGTCCATCGCCGTGCCCTGGGCACCGCCCCACGGTTGGTGGATCATCACGCGGCTGTGGGGGAGCGCGAAGCGCTTGCCCGCGGCGCCGCCGGCCAGGAGAACGGCACCCATCGACGCCGCTTGGCCGAGGCAGTACGTCTGAATCTGCGGCTCGATGAGTTGCATCGTGTCGTAGATCGCGAGCCCCGCCGTGACGCTGCCGCCCGGCGAGTTGATGTACATCTTGATGTCCTGGTTCCGGCCGGTCTTGTCCAGGAACAGGAGCTGCGCCATCACCGCGTTCGCGACCTGGTCGTCGATCTGCGTGCCGATGAAGACGATGCGATCCTCCAGCAGGCGCGAGTAGATGTCGTAGACGCGCTCGCCGCGACCGGTCTTCTCGATGACGGTCGGGATCGGGTAGTAGGCGGAGGTCTCCGTCATGGGCTTCATCGCGTTCATGGGATTCGTGGGGACTAGCGGACGCGCAGACCGGCGCGGAAACGCCGAGCCACGGAAAGACCATCGGTCTTCCAGCGCTGGATCTCAAGTTCGGTCCGGGAGACCTCGGTGAGAGCTCAAGCCGGCGTCGTGATCTTGGCGTTCTCGCGCAGGAAGGAGCGCACCTTGCGCTCCAGGATCTCGACCGCCATCTGGTCGAAGAGCTTCTTTTCCGTGTAGTACTGGCGGACTTCCTCGATCTGCGCGCGGTTGCGCGCGGCGATCGCGTGAAGCTCGGCCTCCATGTCCTCGCGGGTCACGAGGAGCTTTTCACTCTCCCCGATCGCCTGGACGAGGAACAGCGCGCGCAGACCCTTCGCGGCCGCTTCTTCGGCCTGCGGCTTCTGCGTTTTCAGCGTCTCCTGGATCTGCGCGTCGGGGACGCCTTGTTGCTGCATCTCGCGCCCCGCGGACTCGAGGCGCACGCGCGTCTGCTCGTCGAGCATCATCTGCGGCAGGTCGATCGCGTGCTTGGACAAGAGGTCCGCGAGGATCTTCGATTCGATCCGCTGGTTCTCCTGTTGCTGCTTCGCCTCGACGAGGCGCTCGCGCACGAACACTTGCATCGCCGCGTCGTCGGCGACGCTCAACATCGTCCGGATCTCGGTGTCGGTCGGCGCGATCAGGCGGTAGGCCTGCTTGACCTCGATCGAAGTCGTGCCGGTCTTGCCGCGCAGCGATTCCTCGGGGAAATCGGCCGGAAATGTCATCGCGATCGAGCGCGTCTCGCCGTCCTTGGCGCCGACGAGCCCCGCTTCGAAAACGGCTGGTTCGATCCCGGGCGTCGGCGTCTTCGGCGAGAGGCGCAAGTTGTCGCGCTCGAGCACGATCTTCTCGCCGTCCTTCCAGGCGACCTTGCACACCGCCATGCCGTCGGCCGGCAGGCCTGCGTCACCGGCTGCCTCGGGGCGGCTCTGTTGCGACTTCAGGTTCTCTATCGCGGCCACGATCTCGGGCTCCATGACGGGCTCGAGCTCGCTCTCGACAGCTATGCCCTTGTACTCAGCGAGCGCGATCTCGGGTCGCAGGCTGACTTCGAAGCCACAGTCCCAGTCCGTGCCGTCCTGGATCTTCACATCTTCCAGGTTCACGCGCTGGAAGCCGACGATCTTGAGGTCCTTCTCCTTGACCGCTTGCTCGTACGCCTGTCGCACGAAGTGCTCGACGGCGTCGTTCTTGAGCTGCGGCCCGTACTGCTTCTCCACGACCTGCAGCGGTACCTTGCCGGGCCGGAAGCCCTTCATGTTCGCGTTCGCGGCGACGCTCGTCAGCCCGCGCTTGTAGGTCGCCTGGAAGTCGGCGCTCGGGACTTTGAACTGGATGCGGGCCTGACAGGGGCCAAGGCGTTCGACGGTGACTTGCACGAGGGTTCGGTCGGGCTCGGGCCCGCGCGGGGCCGGTCGGTTCGGGATTCGAGTTCGGTGGCCCCGCCGCGGGGTTCCCGGCTCTCCGCGGCGCGCGCGGGGAGCGTTCGAAGCGGCGCAAGGTACTCCGAGGCGGGCGGCCTCGTCCACCCATCGGATGCGGCGGGCTCGGAGTTCGAATCGGGCCGCAGAAACGGCCCGGAAGTTCTTTCGGGTCCGTGCGCGTTCCTGGCCAGGGGTCAGCGCGTCGCGTCGACCCGCGCTGCGAGCTTCTCGAGGCCCGCGCCAAAGTCCTGACCGAGCTTGGCCGACATCAGGGGCGAGAACATCCGCATCATCGGGTTCCGCCCGAGTTCAGCGCCCTCGCGCCAGACGACGCGCGTACCGGCGCTACCCGGCTCGAGCAGGATCGAGCCGCGCGTGACCTCGTCCACGCCCTTGAAGCGGATCTCGTACTCGACCCCACGCGCCGGCTCGGCCTTCACGATCGTGACGGAGCCGAAAGCCAGGATCTGACCCTCGAAGCTCATCCGCGATCCGGCGCCGCGCTCCGGCCCGTCGAATGTGAACACAGCCGACGGATCGCGCTGCTTCGTCCAGTGCGACCACTCACCCCAGGTGCGCAAGTCGGCGAGAACCGCGTGAACCTTTTCGGGCGGCGCCGAGAGGGTGCGCGCGCGCTCGGCCGACCACGAGCCGGGCATGAAGAACCCGATGAGGACTACGGCCAGGACGAAGAGGCCCGTGCCCAGGACGACGATGCGGAGGAGGCGGAGCATGGAGTCCAGGCGGCGGGCGCTGGTTCGACCCCCCGAGCTGTCGATGGTAGCCTCTAGGCATGCGCAACTTCACCGCCGTCGTGGAGAAGGACGCCGACACCGGGCTCTTCGTCGGCTATATCCCGGGATGGCCAGGCGCGCACTCCCAAGGCGCGACGCTCGATGAACTCCGAGCGAACCTCTTGGAAGTCGTCGCGATGCTCCTTGAGGATGGGGAGCCCAAGCTCGAAGCCGAATTCGTAGGTACGCAGACACTCCGGGTCGCGTGAAGTGGGGACCATTCCGGTCCTAAAACCTCGAGAGGTCATGGCGATCCTCCTTCGGCTTGGTTTTGTCGTCGTTCGCCAACGCGGGTCCCATCAGCAGTTCCGTCATCCGGACGGTCGCGGCACGACCGTCCCGTTTCACCCTGGGCGGGACGTCTCCCCGTCGCTCCTGCGCAAGATCGCCCAGGACATCGGTATGGATGTGCAGGCGTTTCTGGCGGGCAGGTAGACGAACGTCGCGCAACGTTCGTTTCCGGTGGGAGGTGCCGAGTCCGGTGTCGCTCCAACGCGCTGGTGTGGAGGAGTCGAGGCCCAGCCGATACCCTTTCGCACCCACACGGCTGCTTGCTGGCCGTGCGCATCGACCCGTGACCAGCACACTCGAAATCGCCGGAGCCGCGCGTGGGGGCGGACTGCACCTCAGAGCCACCGACCTCGCGTCCCTGCCGCTCGCTGCGCAGGTGCTGGACGTCGGCGTGCTCGTTCCCGGTCGCAAGGGTCGCGCCGTCCGCTTGTCCGCGATCGTCGACCTCGCACAGCTCTCCAGCACGGCGCGCTACGTGAACATCGCCTCGCGCGATCCGGCGTTCGCGGTCTCGGTGCCGCTCGAGGAAGTGCGTGAGCACGGACTCGTCGTCTACGAACTCGATGGGGCTCCACTCGATCCCTCGAAGGGCGGTCCCTTCCGACTCCTCGTCTGTGGCCATCCGGACGAGTGCCTCAACGTCAAAGAACTCGTGCGGCTCGAGTTCTCCGAACGTCCGGGTCGCGACACGCGACCGAAGGACGACGCGGAGCACCAAGCCCTGCACCGGAAAGCGAAGCACTGACATGTTCTGGCTGTCGAAACCCTTCCGCTACGTCGAAGCGCGTCCCGGTCTCCTCGGCGTCGGCGGCATCGTCGAACTGCCGTCGTTCGGCCTCACCTTCGACGACCTCGCGGCGATGCCGGCCGAGTTCCAAGTGAAGAACGTCGGAGCCTACGGCGCCGTAGCGAAGATCGGCGGACCGCCGCTCGCGGGCGTGCGACTCATGGCGATCCTGCAACACGTCCGCGCGAATCCCGAAGCGATCCTCGTCAACGTGCGCGGTCGCAGTGGTTTCGTCGCGACGTTGTGGCGGCGCGAGATCGAGCCGCTCGCCATCGTGGTGTTCGCGCGCGACGGTCAGCCGCTGTCGCCCGAACTCGGAGGGCCGTTCCGACTCGTGGTCCCCGGCCTGCGCGACGAAGCACGCGACGTGTGGGATCTCGCTGTTCTCGAGTGCAGCGACAAGGCGGCAGCCAAGCCGCGCAACGGTCGCGGGACACCGCCGACGCACTCGTCGCAACCGGGCGAAGTCCAGGGCGGACTGTCGCGCTCCGTGCCGGATCCCGCGGATCCGCGCGGGATCGTCGTGCCGCCGCCGGTTGGGTAGGTCCAGTTTCACGAAGATCGTCGAGGCCCCGCCCCGCTCTGAGCGTCGCGGGGCCTCGAAGTTCCGGGAGACCTTCTCGGCGGCCCGCGTAACGAAGATGCACTTCAGTGCGGAGGGTGTAGCTCGGGCGCGCACGCCCCAGGACTCCCATCACTCAGTCTTCAGACCTTCCAGCTCATGCTCACGACCTCGCTACTCCTCGCAACCCTTCCCAACCTCGTGGAACCGAACTTCCAGTCGAGCCCGCAGCAGACAGAAGCTCCGTCGGCCTTCAGCTACAGCTTTGTCCAAGCCGGCTTCACGCGGACGGACATCGATGGATTCGACGACGAGGCGGATGGGCTCTCCTTCCAGGTCTCGCACTCGGTCGCCCCTCAGGTCTTCCTCTTCGGGGGCGTCGGCTTCTCTGCGGTCGGCGTCTACATCGTCGACTTGGGTAGCGGCCAGATCATCGGCGAGGATGACCTCGAGACGACGACGATTTCGGGTGGTGTTGGCTTCCATCACCCCGTCGGCCCGCAGACGGACTTCGTCGCGGACCTCGCGATCGCCAGCGTGGACATCGATGTGGACGCGATCGGCTTCTCGGATTCGACGACGATCTGGGCCGTGGAAGCTGGCATACGGCATTTGCTCGATCCGAAGGTCGAGGTGAACGCGGCAGCGAGCCTGCAGGACGGAAGCGAAATCGATTCCCAGTTCGGCGCGGCGCTCGGCGCGCGGTTCTATGCGACGCCGAAGGTCAGCATCGGCGCCGGCCTCGGCGTGTTCGACGACTCGACTTCGATCGGGCTGTCCGTCCGCTTCCAGTGGTGAACTCGACTCTCCAGTGGAACGAGGAGGCCCCACGACGCAGCGCGCTTCCTGGGGATTCGTGGGGCGCGGTCGTGCCGTGATGCGCCTCGGTTCACAGCACCTTCGCCGGCTGCTTCGCGGCGCGCAGCGGCGTAGCGATCGACTCGGCGGCCTTGGAGTACTCGCCGAGTTTCTCGGCCAGCTGGCGGCCCTCCTTCGTGGTGTCCTTGATACGACTCCCGACGGTTTCGATCGCGGCCGGCGTCAGGTCGTTGCCGAGGAAAATGCGCAGATCCCCGAGCCGCGTCGCGAACGAGCGGGTCGCCGTGAGCACTTCCTCGTAGCGCTCGCTGGCGGCCGAGCTCTTCCCGCGTAGGTCGGCCAGCCGCTCCTCGCCCTGGGCACGCAGCTCGGCATCCTGGATCGTCGCATTCCGCTTGCTGAACTCGGCGAACCACGTCTGCATCTGCGACTGGAGCTGGCCATGTTCGCGTGAGAATTTCGCCGACTCGGCGCGGAACGATTCGAAGGCCGTGACGAAGGCGTCGAACGCGGGCTTTGGATTGTGGTCCGCGGTCGCGGCGATTTGCTCGAGGGCATCGAGCGATTGATCGAGGCGCAATTGAGTCTGGCCCGTGACGCTGCCGACGGCCTCGACCTGGAGTGCGGTCTGCGCAGCGCGGTCGCTGCCCTCGGTGGACTTGCACGCCGCGGAGGCGAGTGCGATCACGAGTGCGGAAGCAGAGAGCCGGGCGAGTTGCATGTGCATGGATTCAGATGGGGATTGGGATCGACTGCGGCGGGGGTGACCAGGGAGTTTCGATGCTAGTAAGTACGCCGGTCGTGCGCATCCGAAGGAGGCCGATTGCGCGTCTTCCCGTCCGTGGTGCCAGGGCGAAGGCTCTCGAGCCCGGCTCGCCCGACGACTTCAGCCTGTGTTTCCGCCAGAATCGACTCCGCGGCGCCGCCCGAGCAGGCGCACGAGAAGCACCGCGACTGCGGTGGCGCCGATCGCGATCAACACGAGCCGCAGCGCGAGTCCGTACGCGTGCTCGATCGAGCGGTCCACGCGTGTGACGGCGTCGTCCAGGTTTTTCTGCACGGTGGGCAAAGTCTGATCGAGGCGCGCGACGGTCGTGTTGAGTTCCGCGAGTGCCGCGCCGACCTGCGTCGCGAGTGCTGTGTACTCGACCGGATCGAATGGCCTGCCTGGCGTTTCGTCGGCAGCAGGTTGCGCGGGCTCGGTGCCCTCCGGCTCGGGGCCTGAGAACTGCCCCACGAACTCGTCAACCGTCTTCGTCGTCACGTCGAGTGCCTGCACCATGCGCGTTCCGGCGTCGAGCGTCTCTTCGCTCTGCGCGAGCAGCGCCTGCGTCGGGGGCGACGCGCGTTCCAGATCCGCCACGATTCCAGCGCGCTGCACGGCGACTTCCGTGGAGACGCGCTGCAGCAACGCGTCGCCTTCGACACGCACTTGCAGCGGCAATCCGGCCACCGTCGCGACCGCGTTCTCGACGGCTTTCGTCGTGCGTTCGAGGTCCTGCAGCACGCCTTGGATGTCCGGCTGCGCGGTGAGTTGCAGCGTCAGCAACTCCAGGCGCCACGCCAGCACGCGCGGGGAGCGTTGCGCGAGGAAGAGGCCGCGCTCGCCGAGTTCGCGCGCGCGCGCGACTTCTCTCGCAGCCGGCTCGATGCTCTCGAGCGGATCGAGTCCCAGCGTGCCGAAGAGGCTGCTCGCGACAACCGTCGAGGTTTCGTGGTCGAGAAGCTCGGTGAACCGCGGCGCGCCCGAGCGCGCCATGCTCTCGGGATCGTTCGACGTCGCCCGCCAACGCGTGAGGACTTCGCGCATCGCGGCGACGAGGTCGGCCGGCAAGCAGGCTTCGGCCGCGACGAACCCTTCGTTCTCCACTTGCCGCCACGCCTCGAGCATCGGAAGGTCTGCGGCGCCGAACTGCGCGCTCCAATAGACCTCGTGGACTCGACCCTCGTAGGCGGCCAACGCCACGAGGTTGGCCAACGCCGAGAGCGGGCGTGGTTCCGTTGCGG
>JAYTBY010000341.1:0-1748 GCA_043736755.1 Planctomycetota bacterium
ACCGATCGAGTTCCCTCTGATCGGCATCGAGGAACTCGGGCTGCGCCCCGAAGCGATGTTCACGCACGAGACGCGCTTCGATTGGCTGTGCATCACGAGCCGAAGCGCGTTGCCTTTCATCGAACGCCTCGCCGCGTTCTCCCCAGGAATCGCGCGCCGAGCCGCATGCGTCGGCGAACCGATGACGGAACTCGCACGAGACCTCGGCTTCACGGCGCCGCTACGCGCGGCCCGCGACGCGGGCGACTTGGCACAGCTCGTCGCCACGCGCGCGACGGTTGGAGCCTCGATTCTGTGGCCGCGCGGAGACCGCGCAGTCGACCTCGCCGCTTCCTTGCGCGCTCAGGGCTTCGTCGTCACCGACCCGATCGTCTATGTGAGCCGTGCGATCGCGATCGCCACGGCTCCGCGCGCGGAGGCCGTGTTCTTCGCGAGTCCTTCCGCATGCAGCGCGTGGTTCACGTCGTTGGCGCGCGGCGACGCACCGCCTCTCGCGATCGCGATCGGTGAAACGACCTTCGAAGCACTGACGCGCAGCGACGCGGCGACGTTCGAGCGCGTCACGCGACTCGCGGAACCCACGCCGGCGGCTTTCGCCTTCGCCCTGGCGCACGCGCACGACTGACCGAGATCAAGGTCGGGCGGCCAACCAGGCTTCGACCTCTTCGGGTTCGAAGCCGAGCGGACCCGGCTCGCCCTTGTAGGCGATCGTTCCGTCTGCCGCGATCACGTACAGACGCTCGGGCCAACCCGCGTAGAGGCCGTCCGCAGTGTTCTCGATCCCGTCGACGAGCAAGGGAATCGTCCATTTCGAGCGCTCGACGAAATCACGCGCGATGCGCTGTCGCTCGCCCAGCGTCGTGGGTTGCGCGTAGCACACGCCTTCGTCCTCGTTGCTAGTCATCTGCCACTCGTCCGTTGGATGCGCCTCCTGGATGTAGATCCCGAGGAAGTCCGCCCGATCCGCGTGTTCGCGCGCCATCCGCTCGAGGCGCTCGACCGGATGGCCGAAAGGGCGGTCATGTGAAGCTGCCGAAGATGAGGATCAGGGGTCGACCTGCGAGCTTCGCGAGCAGTTGCTGCTTTCCGTCACCCTCGAGTTCGGCCAGCGCGACGTCGGGCGCGCGCTGACCGACGTTCCAGTCGCCGTCGCGACGCTTGTCGTAGCGCAGGATCCCGATGATGTTGCGCGGCCCGATCTGCGCCACGACGAAGCCGCCCGCCGCCACGACGAGCACCCCCACCCCGAGTCCGATCTTCTTCCAGGTCTTCCGGGTCGCTTGCTCCCCCCAAAGCGTAGATCGAACACGCGGCTCGCGGGCACGCCTCGACCCCGTATCCTCTAAGACCCATGAGTTTCTCCGCCGCAAAAGGAATGGGCCCCGCGCCCGACGAAGGTCCCCCGCTGCTCCCGCCTGAATTTCTGATCGAACGTCCGCGCCGATTGCGTCGCACACCGGCCCTCCGCAGGCTCGTCCGTGAGACACAGCTCTCGCGCGACGACTTCATCCTGCCGCTCTTCGTCGTCGAGGGCAGCAGCGTGCGGCAAGAGGTCTCGTCGATGCCGGGCGTGTTCCGCGAGTCCATCGACAAGCTCGCCGAGACGTGTCGCGAAGCCGAACAGCTCGGAATTCCCGGCGTGATCCTCTTCGGAGTTCCCGAAACGAAGGACTCCGATGGTCGCGCCGCGTGGTCGACGGACGGCATCGTGCAGCGCGCGCTCGAGCGCATCGAGCGCGCAGCGCCCG
>JAYTBY010000342.1:0-3907 GCA_043736755.1 Planctomycetota bacterium
GTCGCTGCAGCACTCGTGTTCGTCGGAATCTGGCTGGTCGCGCGTCCCCAACGTTTCGTGCAGGAGAAAAGCCCCGATGGAAGCACCGCACGTCCCTGAATCGAGCGCGATGACGTTCCGCGTGCGTCTCGCGACGCGTTGGAGCGACGAGGACTTGCAAGGCGTCGTGAACAACGCCGTGTACCTCACGCTGTTCGAGGAAGCGCGCCATCGGTTCTTCAGCGGGCTCGGGATCCTCTTGGCGAACGAGTTCCCGTTCCTCCTCGCACAGACGAACGTGCGTTTCGTGGCACCGGGCCGCGGTGGCGTCGAGGTCGATGTCGAGCTCGCCAGCACGCACCTCGGAACGACTTCGCTGGTGCAGGCCTACCGCGTGCGCGAAACGTCGAGCGGTGAAGTCTGGGCCGAGGCCGAGGCGCTTCTCGTCGGTTGGGACGGCGCACGGCGCGTGAAAGCACCGTGGAACAGCGCATTTCGAGCCGCGATCGAGCGCACACGCGCTGCGTGAGCCGGCGTCCTGAGTCGTCGGGCGACGGTCGCAGGCGGGCGTGGCCCCGCACTCAGGTTCCGTCGAGCACCCACTCGACCTCGCGCGCCGGACTGACCGGTGCAATCCAACGGAGCGCGGGTCTCGTCAACCACTCGCGTCGCCACTTGCGCTGCTCCTCACCGTCGGGAAAGCGCTCGTCCGCGCGGTACGGATACCCGCTCATGCCGTGGAACGGCAGTGGTTCGACCTCGAGCGCTTCGATCGTGTTCGGATCGCGATCCTTGGCCCAGCCGTCGAGGTAGAGCAGGAAATCACGGCGCATTCCCGGCTGCACAGGCTCGATGCCGCGCGCGTCGAAGCGTAGCGTCGCCGCATCACCCGCCCCAAGGATCACGAAGCGATCGTCGACCTCGCGGACGAGTTCGGTGACGTCGCCGTGTCGCGTGTAGAGACCCGGATGCTGGTTCCAGCGCGGCTCCACCGCGAGCACGTTCCAGTCGAAGCGCTCGGGCCGATTCGCGGGGTGCGCTTCACCTGGCGTGAGCGCGTCGATCGGCGCGCTGAACCCACGTCGCCATGACTCGATCTTCGAGGTTGGAATCGAGCGCGTTTCGATCGTTGCGTCGGGGCCGATGCCGAGAGCGATGCGATCCCAGTAGAGTCGCAACGTCGTCGAGACGCGGATCCGCGGATCCCTCGGATCGAGGAACGGCGCGACGTCGACGACCATCGTCTTGGTCTTTCCAGCGGGGAATCCGATCGGCGGACCGGTGTCGCGCCATCCGCCCAACCCATCGGGCACCTGGAACATCGGCGGCACGAACGCGACACCTTCCGAGCGCGCGGCGGCCATGTTCGCGCTGGCGTCGCTCCAATAGAACCAGCCCGTGAGCGCGAGTCGCAGTTCCGTCGCGCCGCGCAACGGTTCGGGATCGAACTCGAGTTCGAGGAACCAGGACTTCGAGAGCCCCGCGAACTGCGGTGGATGCAATTCCATCGGCTGCGGAAACACGTCGTCGACTGCGCGGAGGGCCGCCGTCCAGTCGCGACCATCGCTGCCCGTCACGCGCAACGGCTTGATGACTTCACGCAGCGCGTGGATTCGCGGCGTGGGGAAGGGCGGGAACTTGAACATCTCGTTCGGGAAGATCTCCGTTCCGACGGGGGAGTCCACGACGACGAGACGCGCGTGGTCGAGGTAGGTGACCTCGCGCAATTCCTCCGTGAACTGGAGGATGTACTCCCCGTCCTTCGCGACCAATTGCTCACCGGTCACGAGCACGTACTCGTCGTGGTCCGGCGGAACGAACATGCCCGGCGCCATCCGCAGTCCAAGCGGAGTGATGCCGAGCACGTCCGAGATGAAGCCGAACTCGCGTCCGTTCCAAGCGTAGAGGAACGGGCACGACCCGACCTGGCCGTCGCCCTGCGTCATGGCGCCGAGCGCTTCAGCTGGATCCATCGCCAGCCCGCATCGATCGATGGCGCTGTCGAGCCGCGTCGCTTGCACGCCGTTCGGCCACGTCACGCGCAGGACATCGATCGAGGTCGCGGAGCCGATCCCGACGACTTCCGGCTCGCCACGCCAGTAAGTGCGCCGATAGATCGCTCCCGCGCGCAGCTCGACGATCGCGCCGACCGCGCGACGATTGTCCCGGTTGCCCCTCCAGGCGAGGCGTGCGCCGCGACCGGCCGCGCTCGTACTGGGGAAGATGCGCAAGGTGCCGACACCCTCGATCGCGAGGTCGTTGCGACAGTCGCCGTCGAAATCGGCGATCACGAGCCGATCGCCGGTGGGGACAGGGTCCGCCAGAGCGAGCGCGCGCTCGTTCGCGAGACCGAAGCCCAGGAGCCCCTGGAGTCGACCCGTCGACTCGTCGAACCACAGGACGTCGAGCGAGCCGTCGAGATCGAGGTCGGCGGCCGCGAGCGAACCAGCGCGCGCGCGCGCGTCGCCGCGCCGGATCGCTGGCTTCCCTTGGATGGCGAGGGTCGACGGCGCACCCGTGAACCACAAGTCGGGCCGCGCATCGCCGTCGAAATCCGCGACGAGAGGCTCGTCGACGAGGGTCGCGGGCAGCGCGAACACCGTGCGGCGGACGGCGAACTTGCCGTCGCGCAACGAGTCGAGGACGAGGATCCCGGTGGTATCGCGCGTGAGGAAATCGACGTCGTTGTCGCCGTCGAAGTCCTCCGCGACGATCCAGGAGAACTCGCCGGACGCGGGCAACCCGGATCCCTCCGACGCGTCGGTGAACCGCGCGGCCTTCAACGTCGTCGTTCCGTCCTTCGCGCGATCGAAGCTCGCGTCGTTGCGCCAGACGCGCACGCCGAACGAACCCGCCAAGACCAGATCGAGATCGCCCTCGTGGTCATAGTCGCTGGCGATCACGGCCGCGACGCCGGGAGGCAACTCGGGGAACTGCGCCTCGACGCGCGCGTGCCCGCCGACGCCGTGCACCGCGAGCACCGGGCCCTCCGGTTGGATCGCGAACAAGTCGAGGTCGCCGTCGTTGTCGACGTCGAAGAGGACGGGCATCGCGCTCTTCTTTTCGAGCGCCGGGCTCCAGGCCTGGAGCACGCCGGCCGCGTTCGAGAGGACACCGATTCCCTCGTTCGCACGCGCGACGATGTCCGTGAGGCCATCGCCGTCGACGTCGCGAGCGAAGATCGCGCTCGTCCCGGGGGGCAGCGGGATCGCGGCGCCAGCGAGGAACGTGAACGGTGTGCTCGACGGTTCCACTCGTGAACCCGCGGGTTTCGGCGGCTTCACGCGCGCCAGCTCGCCGAGCAACACGGTGATCACGCTCGGCGCCTGGATCCCGCGTGCCTCGATCGCGCGCAGGATCGGATCGAGGCGTTGAGCTTCGGCTTCGCGCGCTGGGCCGGCTGCCGTGAGAAGGGTGCGCAAGCGATACAGCGCGGCCACGTACCAAGCGCCACCCTCGGCCGGACCGACGGCGACGACCTCGCGGTACAAGCGCTCCGCTTCCGCGCTCCCGCCCATTTCGTCCTCGGCCTCGGCCAGCGCGAGCTTCGTCGGTAGGTCGTTCGGCGCACCCGTCCGTGCTACGCGGAAGGCATCGCGGGCAGCTTTCATGTCACCCGAGTTGCGCGCGACTTGACCCCGCAGGTACGCGACGGCCGGGCTCTTCGGATCGACCTTGGCCGCGCGTGCGAGGAAGGCCTCCGAGGCCTCGATCCGATTGTCGGCCAGTTCGATCGCGGCGCCCGCGACGAGGTCTTGCAGATCGGGCTGAGCGCCCTCGACGAGGGGACGCAGCGCTTCCCGCGCCCGTGCGCGCTCGTCACGGGCGAGGTGCGCGGCGACGCGTTCTCGCGCGAGAAGGGTCGAGAGATCGCCCGAGGGCACGGCGCCCGCAGTCGTTCCGTCGCTGTCTTTCCCCGGGCTCGGCG
>JAYTBY010000343.1:0-1747 GCA_043736755.1 Planctomycetota bacterium
ACGAGCGGCAGCTCGACGTTCTCCGCCGCGGTCAGGCGCGGCACGAGGTGGAAAAACTGGAAGACGAAGCCGATCTTCTCGCGGCGGACGCGCGACTGCTCGTCGTCGGTAAGCGCGGTCACGTCCTGGCCGCCGAGCTCGTACGTGCCAGTGGTGGGGCGGTCGAGGAGTCCGAGGATGTTGAGCATCGTTGATTTCCCGGAGCCGGACGGACCCATGATGGAGAGGTATTCGCCGCGCTCGATGTGGAGGTTCACGTCCCGCAGCGCGTGAACGCTCTCCTCGCCGAGCACGAACGAGCGCGAGACATCCGTCAGCGTGATCATTTCTCGATGACGACGCGCGCGCCGGGAACGAGGCCTTTGCGCTCCACCGACAGGACGATGGCGTCGCCGGGCTGGACGCCGGAGAGCACTTCCGTGTACTGCCAGTTGGCGAGGCCGGTGCGCAGCTGGCGCTCGTGCAGCGTGTCGTCGATGAGGACGAGCACACGGCTTCCTTCGAGGAGCGCCTGCGTCGGCACGCGCATCACGCCGTCACGAACGTCGAGCACGATCTCGGCATCGGCGCTGTAGCCGACCAGCAGCGTCTTCACATCCTCGGGGTTCAGGAATTCGACTTCGACGTCGACCGTCCGGGCCTGCTTCTCGAGATCGAGCACGTAGGGCGCGACGCGGCGGACGCGTCCCGCGAACCGCTGGCCGGGCAACGCATCGATGGTGATGTAGGCGGTTTGACCGACGCGCACCCGGGCCACATCCACCTCATCGATCGGTGCCGAAACGGAGAGGCAGCTGTCGTCGATCAGATCGACGGCGGGAGGCGTGGGGATGCCGGGCGGCGACGGAGTGGTGAACTCGCCGACCTCGCCGGTGATCTTGGCGACCACTCCCGCGAACGGCGCGCGCAACACGGTGCGCGTGAGCGTCGCGCGCGCGACGGCGACGCGAGCCTGTCCCTGCTGCACGTCGGCGCGCGCGGCGCTGCAGGCGGCACGCAGCGTCGTTGCCGACGAGACTGCGCGGTCGAGCTGATCGTCGGGAAGGAGTCCGTCTTTGTGGAGCTTGCGGGCACGTTCCGCTTCACGGGCCGAAGTGGCAGCGCTGACGCAGACCTCTTCCGCTCGCAGCACGACACTTCTCGACTGCTCCTCGGACACGCGAGCCTGTGCGGCGGTGTCTTCGTTCCACAACTCCAGAAGGACCTGGCCGGCACGAACGCGATCGCCCTCTCGAACCGGCAGCGCGGCGATGGCGCCTCCCGAAGGCGCTGAGAGCTTCGCGCGACGGCAGGCGCTGACGGTTCCGGCGCGTGTGTTTGCGACGGTGCGCTCCACCCGACCGCGGTCGATCTTGCCGACCCGCACGGGAATCGGGTCGGAACGCGTCGCCCGCCAGACGACGAGCGTCAGCACCGCCACGAGGGCGAGCGCGATCAGAAGTCTACGCACCATGGTTTACCGTTTTATGAGTGAGATGGCTTAAGAGTACGCCATTAGCGCCGATTCGCGATCCGCAGGATGGGACCGGTCATCGGCGCCGGTATCCCGTCCATACTTCCTCCACAACCCCGGTCCATCGCAACGATTCGCTAGAATTCCATCCATGCAGGTGACCCGCCTCTCCCCTGACGCCTACACCGTCACGTTCGAGAGCGAGGAGGAACTGCGCGAAGAGCACCGCACGAACCTCTCGGTCGGCGGCCTCCACCTGCCGACGGACGACCGTCCCCCGCTTCACGCACGGAT
>JAYTBY010000344.1:0-3900 GCA_043736755.1 Planctomycetota bacterium
GACGCACCTCTCGATCGCGCTCGGCATCAAGGCCTGCGAGAAGGGCTACGACGTGCGCTTCACCACCGTGCAGGACCTCGCCGCGCTCCTGCGCAGCGCGCACGCCGACCACTCCGTCGAGGAGACCATCCGACAATTCATCGAGCCCGACCTCGTCATCCTCGACGAGCTCGGCTTCACGCCGCTCGATCGCCTGCTGGCCGATGCCTTCTACCGCATCATCGCCAGCCGCTACGAGCGCGCGAGCCTGGTCGTCACCAGCAACAAGAGCTTCGAGTCCTGGGCCGAGGTGTTCCCCGACCCCATCATCGCCAGCGCCGTCCTCGACCGGCTCGTGCACCACGCGCACCTGGTCCCGATCGTCGGCGAGTCCTTCCGCATGAAGGACCTCAAGAACCGACAGAAGGGAGAGCTCCAGCCCAAGAAGTAGGCCTGGCCGGCCTCATGAAACCCTCCTCCAGGGGGGTCACGTTTCTTGCCCGCAGGGGGGTCATTTGACATGCCCGCTCACAGTCCACGAAGGTTCAGCGCGTCGACTACGGGCGGAGTCGCGCGGCCGACTTCGCTCGAGCTATTCGCGCTCGAGCGGTGCGCCCACTGCACCCCACACGCGTCAGCGACGTCACGTCTCGGTCCACCGACGACCGACAAGCCCGCCCAAGGCAAAGGTGACTCGACGCGGCTCGTCACCGAGAGAGGGTCCGATGTCGACCTCGAAAGCGCGCACGGGGCCCTGTTGTTTGCGTCGATTGTCTATGGCGCGCGTTGCCGAAGCCGGAGGCCACGGGCTCGGATGCGCTCAGGCACACCCGTCGGCCCGGACCGTCTCTCTCGCACCGCTCAGGTGCTCCGCGTCGCCACACCACGCGAGGTGAACATGCCCTCATGGTCGCCGCCATATGGGGTGCAATTGCTGCCTCGAAGGCCGGTTTGGGCATCTAGGCACTTCCGCGAGTCGGGTTCATGATGATCCGTCGCGCTTCACACGCGGACTCGCGTGCCGGAAGCAGCATTCCGGAACTCGCGCGAGCCCGGCGGGTCGCACGGCGGACCGACCTCCGGGCCCCTTCGATCGAGAACCATGCTCTCATTCCGCTCCCTCACTCTTGTCGTCGCCCTCGCGGCGTTCACCGCGACGACTACGGCGCTCGCGAGTGCCGCCGAATCTCTGGTCCACCTGGGTAGCCGCGCCGTCGGCACCGTCAGCGTGACGCGCACCGGGAACGTGTACTCGCTGCGCTTCAGCGGTGACGAGGTCATCGAGTACCGGGTCGACCTCGATCTGCCGTTCGCGACCGACGGCCGTGTCACCGTGTACGAGGCCTCGAGCGATTGCTCGCCGATGGTCAACACGAGCCCGGGTTACCGCGATGCCGGCAATGTGCAGCACAGCACCGGTTGGTTGGCGAGCTTCGCGACGCTCACGAATCAGACGATGACCGCCAATTCGGTGATCCTCGACTTCACCGACGACTTCACGCCGATCGGCGAAGGCATCCGTCACCGCCGCACGACGTTCACGTTGACCGGCAAGATGCTCTCGGTGCGCTTCCAGGACATGGATGGCAGCACGTCCTTCTTGCGCAACTACATGGGAGTGCTGCAGGGCACGGGGCTGGGCTTCGACTCGCCGCAGATCCTCGAGTTGATGGGTGGGGTATCGCAGCCGATCGTCAAGTTCGATGGGCCTGTGGGGACGACCTACTACACGAGCAACGTCCTCGACTTCTTCAATTCGAACGCGGCGGACTACTTCGCAACCCAGACGCCGGTGAACCCGTCACCCGGTACGACGTCGCTCGCTTACAACTACAGCACTTGGGGCAACTACAAGCAGCTCTCGAACGGTTCGCAGATCGGCGCAGCCGTCGATGACACGTTTCGCATCGTCGTCACGAGCAAGGTCCACGAGGCGTTCGTCGTCCCGTCGCAGGTGGCATCGCCTTACCGCGAGCTCTTGACGAATCGAATGGTGCTGCTGCTCAACGGGCTCTCTCAAAGCAACTATCCGCCGTTCTGGGACAAGCTCGATCTGTGGGGCGTCGACAACATTGCGGCCTACGTGTTCCTCGGTTGGTCCGCGGGTACTCCGGATCCGCCCGCGCCGCATGCGGGTCCGGACTGGTGGCCGGCCGTCGAACCCAGCGCCTTCGCGGCCACGCTGCAAGGCGCGCGATCGCGGGGCTTCTTGATCGGCGCCTACAACTCCTACGGCATGTTGCCGCCGACGGCGCCGCTCGCGGTGAACGATCCACTGATGATCGCACGTGACGCGGCGGGCGCGGCAAAGGTCGACTATCTCTTCGGTCTGCCGATGATCGCGTCGACGGCTTGCGGCATCCACGCGGCGCGCGAGTCGACGTTCCTGCGCAACGCGGGCGCGACGATGGGCTACCTCGACGTGCAGGTCAACGCGACGCCCACGCGCGGCGCGGACGGCGATCACGTCGATCAGAGGGCGGGCTCGCCGTGGGCCAAGACACTGCGGAATGCGTGCGCGGACCAACACACTTGGATGCGCCAGATGCAGGAGACGTATGCGGGACCGCTGCTCGGCGAAGGCTCGCACATCGCCAGCGGATCCAACTTCGAGATCTTGTGGGCCGGCTTCTGTGACAGCGTGCAGCGCTCGCTCAACGTCGGCACGGACATCGACCCGTGGACCTTGCCCGACAACCGCCGCGGTTGGGCGCTGACGCCGACGGGTTGGCCCGTCGTGCCCGAGATCGAATGGCGTGTCTTCTCGCAGTTGCAGGTCAATCACGGCAACGGCTTCCCCGAACGCTTTTTCTCGCCGCCGGACGGCCCGGGCTTCGTCACCGCGACGGCTCCGATCTATCCGATGAACGATGCGATGCTCGACCGCTATCGCGTCTACGAGATCACGTACGGCAAGGCGGGCTACCTCCAGACGACGGGCATTCCGAACGGTGTCGGCAACCTGACTTACCACGCCGACATGTTGAAGGAGTATCACATGACGAACGCGCTTCAGGCGCGTTACACGCAGGCTCCGCCGACCGCGATCGAGTACTTGAACGGGGGCACGTGGAAGACGTTCCAGCGCATCCTCGAGGACAGCGACAGCCTCGAGCCGTTTCGCAATGCGCGCATCCGCCTGACCTTCGCGAACGGGCTCGAGATCTATGTCAACCACGGTGTGATCGCGCTCAGCGTGACCGTCGGCGGCGTCGCCTATTCGATTCCAGAAGATGGATTCGTCGCGCGGCAGGCGTCGACAGGCTTGATCGCCTTCTCCGCCATTCCGCCGGGAACCGGGGGAGCGCGCATCGACTACTGCCTGGATCCAGCCGCGTACGAGTTCTTCGACGGCCGCGGTGTCGTCGGCAGCTGGGGCGGGCAATCGACGCCCTACGCGGGAGTGCAGTTCACGAGCTTCTCGCGCGGACGATCATTCCGCGAGAACACGACAACGCACGTCATCGAGCAGATCGGCACCACGAATGCACCTCTGCTCCTGCGTGTCGAAGTGACGCCCGCGACGAACACGCTCGCAGCCGGGTCGCGCAAGGGACTCAAGGCCTTCGCCGTCTATGCGAACGGCGCGCGTCGCGACGTGACGAAACTCTTGAACTGGTCGAGCGGTTCGAGTTCGATCGCAAGCGTCAACAGTGGCGCCGCGGTGACCGCGAACGCGCCGGGTCAGACCAGCGTGACTGTCAGCTCCTTCCAAGGTGCAAGCGTAGTGCCCGCTACGATCAGCGTGCAGTGACGCGACGCGTGCTGCGTGCGGCCCTCGTGCGCCTCCGCTTCGCGGACGTTCTGAAGGATGTGCACGGGGGCAGACTGTCGCTTCGGCCCGTCCTGACCGTCGGATCGACCACCGAAGGGCCTTGTCTGTGCTGATCTACGACGAAGGGCGCCGGCGGTTCGAAAGCC
>JAYTBY010000345.1:0-1745 GCA_043736755.1 Planctomycetota bacterium
CGCACGTCGAACTCCGTGATGCGCGTTCCCAGAGCGATATCACGAGCGCAGGTCGCGCCGAATAGCGCCTCCGGCTGGACCGAACGCGGGCCCGCACTCTCGACGCGCGTCCGTATCAGCGACCAGCACGAGGCATCGACGAGCTCACCGCGGAGCAGATCGCGTTGGGCCACGGGCAGCTCGTCGAAGAGCTTCACGTCGAGCGCGATCCACGCCGTTTGGACGCGTGTTCCGTCGATGCGCACGTCGACGGGAATGTTCCAGGATCCGGGCTGGGCATCACGCCGTCCGAGATCGACGTCGACCTCGCGTCGGCGCTCGGCCGTCGGCACGAGCAGGTCGTTCGCGCCACGTACGAGTTCAATCTCGACATCCCGCCCGGCGAAGAGCGTCACGAGAGCCTTGCGCGCCGCGTCCTCGAGCTCGACGGCAGCGACCTTCTCGACCTTCGAGGTCGTACGGCACATCGCAGCGCCACCCAGCGTGACCGTCACTCCCGCGGCTCGCACGAGTGCCGCGACTTCCTCACGTCGGATTCCGCGCGCGTTGCCCGGCGCTGGGGCCGGACCGAGCGTCAGCTCGGACAGGCGACGCGACGCGTCGTCGTCGACGCCGCGTACGTCCGCGATCTCGGCCAGCTCGACGGTCGTGCCGACGATCTGAGCCTCGGATCGCAAGTTCACGGTCCCGGAGACGGAACCAGAGAGCAGTGCGCTGATGACGAGTGCGATCATCGAGTGTGCTCAGCGAATCAGTTGGTTGGTTTGTTGGAGCATCTCGTCGCCGACGCGGATCGCGCGGCTCGAGACCTCGTAGTTCCGCTGTGCCAGGATCAAGCCGACGAGTTCGTCGACCACCTGCACGTTGGACCGCTCGCGGAAGCCCTGCTTGAGCGTGCCGGCACCGTCGCGACCGGGCGTCCCTTCGATCGCTTGGCCTGATCCACCCGTTTCGGAGTACAGGTTCCCGCCACTCGCCTTCAGACCGCCGGCGTTCGGGAAGCGGAACAACGGGATCTGACCGAGTTGCACCGGCGTCGACGACGAAGCGAGCTGTGCCGACACGGTTCCGTCCTCACCGAAGCTGACAGCGACCGCATCGTCCGGGATCTGGATGCGCGGCTCGAGGAAGTAGCCTTCTGCCGTCACGAGTGATCCGTCGACGTCGCGGTGGAAACCACCATCCCGCGAGAAGCGGAGTTCACCGTTCGGGAGACGGACCTGGAAGAACCCGTCGCCTTGGATCGCGATGCCGAGCGGATTCGGCGTCGGCTCCATTTCGCCCTGCTGGAAGATCTTGGTCGAGCCGGAGACCTCGGTCCCCGTGCCGAACTGCAGACCCGTGGGATCGCGTTGACCCTGCGCTGTGGTCGCGCCGGGCTCGCGGACAGTTTGATAGAGGAGGGCGCGAAAGCCGAGCTCGCTCTTCTTGAAGCCTGCCGTGTTGGCGTTCGCGATGTTGTTCGCGATCGTATCGACTTGCGCCTGCTGGGCTTTCATACCCGAGGCAGCGGTCATCATGGCGCGGATCATTTTATGTGCTCCCTGGTTTGCTCTATCGCGGCTGATTCAGCCGGCGGTACGACTGTTCGATCGTGCGTATCGCCGTTGCGGCGCTTTCGACACTGCGTTGAATGGTGATCAAAGCGACGAGTTCGTCCATCGCCTCGACGTTCGAGTTCTCGACGTTGCCTTGGCGCACGAGCGCCTTCGACGGAAGTTCGCGCGCATCCGGGGCCGCCTTCC
>JAYTBY010000346.1:0-3898 GCA_043736755.1 Planctomycetota bacterium
CTCGCCCGGTCCGAATCGACGTCCCGCTCGGCGGACTCGAGCCGTGCATCGTCCGACACCGTGCCGTCGCGACGAGCAGGCCACACCGATTCGGAGATCGAGGCGTTCAACTCCAGCACGTCGCACGCGAGTGGACACGAAGCGGATGCGCACCGGACCGCGGCCGAAACAGTGCGCGGAATCAAACTGCGTCGATCGGGACTGCCGGCCGCCGAAGGCCAACCGCACGCTGCTCGGAGAATCCAGGCAGAGATCTGGTGAACAACGCGATTGCGCGGCTCACGGAGTCACGTGTCTCGCGCGAGGCCACGACTCGGGAGGCGAAACTGGCTTCTTCGTGGAGGCGGCAAGGGATCGTCTCACGACCTCTGCGCGCAGGCTGACGCAGAGAACCCCAGGCGGATCGCTCCATCGGTCGGGAGGAATAGGCGTGCGGCGCGAGGAATCGCGGGAGTCCTAGATCAGAGCGCCAGGGCGGCGAGCCGCGCATAGTGCTCGTGACATGTCGCGAGCAGCGGCTCCATCCGGCGCGGCACGCGCGAGTCCTTCTTCACGTAGGCCTGGAAACCCCGGCTCTTGTGCACGCTTGCGTACCAGAACGGTGCCCACACGCCGTCCTCCGGCCGCGCGCCCGGCTCCCACGCGAGCATCGCGCGCTCGAACGGGACACCGATGCGCGCGCACAGGCGCGTGAGCTGTCCTTCCGGATCCTGGAGGATCCGGTGAGCGACCAGCACGGTCGGCTCGACACCGATCGAGCGCAACGCGTGGAGAATTTCGGTCTGCGCCGCATAGCCCGTGTCGCGCAGCGTCGGCTCCGGAATGTTCTCGACCAAGGACGTCAGCGTCTCCTCGGGTTCGCGCGTGAGCAGCACGTTCAGCGTGCTACCCAGGAACCCGTGGTCGAGCTCGACGAGGTGATGCGCCATCTGCTTGAACATGACAAGCGGACGATCCGAGGGCCCGAGGATCACGTTGCGCACGACGCCCAGGCCGTCCTGGTCCTGCGACCCGAGGATGAGATCGCGCCCTGGATGATCAGCCCCCGTGACTCGCAAGTAGTGGGCATACAGCGGCTCGTCCACGACGCGCGTGTCGGTCCTCTGCGCGAACGAGTACATGAGCGCCGTCGACACGTTGCGTGGCCCGGACCACACGTTCAGGCGGACGCGGGGGAACTTCGACGGCGCGCTCATCGTGCCGCGGATCCTAGCGGCCGCTGGATCCGCCCGGGAAGGACGGCTAGAACGCAGGCAACCATGGCCTCCGACAAGAACGCCGACAAAGCTGCCCCGAAATCCGCCTCGAAGTCGTCAGCGAAAGGTACGAGTTCCGGCCCGAGCTTCGGCCTCGTCCTCGTGCGGGTCACGACGGGCGCGCTGCTCCTCTACGCGGGCAAGACGCATCTCGAAGCTGGAATCAGCGAGGACTTCATCTCGCGCACGGCTCCCGCTTGGGCGGCGAGCCCGGACCTCATCCGGTCTTGGGGCGAACACGTCGTCCTGCGCCACCCGTGGTTCTTCGCGAACCTGGTCGCGTACGGCGAGCTCGTCCTGGGCGCGCTGCTGTTTCTCGGTCTCCTCACGCGACCGGCAGGGATCCTGGCGGCGTTCCTGTTCGCGAACGCGGTCTTCGCCGTCGATGGCTCGCAAAAGAGCCTCGCGGCATTGCTCGGCGTGTGCTGCCTCGCGTGCGCGCTCTCACGTGCCGGGCGATCGGCAGGAGCGGACGTCTTTGCGGACAGCGCGCTCCCGGGCTGGTTGACCTGGTCACGCGGCTGAATCGGACGAGGATCGCGCCCGCTGGCCGTGCACCGGCCGCCGCGCCCGCGCATGATGGTTGCGACGATGCGCGCACTCTTCCTCGTGACGTTTGCGGCCGGCGGGTGTTCACCGACGCCCGCGGCCATGGCGCCCGCGGTCACAGCCGAAGCGCGCGAGGTCCGTGTCGGAGTGGCCGAGATGTCGCCCTGGCCGTTCGTGCTGCGAGCAACCGGCGAGACGCGCGCGGCCGAGTCGGCGACCCTTGCCGCGAAAGTCGCCGGCCGCATCGCCGAGGTCACGATCGACCTCGGTTCGCGCGTGCGGGCGGGCGAGGTCATCGCGCGCATCGAGGCACGCGAGTTCGAACTGCGAGCGGCACAGGCCGAGTCTGCTCTCGCGGCCGCGCGCACGCTGCTCGGTCTGCCAGCCGACGGCGACGAGTCGAGCTACGACGTCGAGCGCGTTCCGGGAGTTCGTAGTGCGCGCACGGAGTTCGACGAAGCGCGACGTGAGCGCGATCGGTTCGTCGAACTCTCGAAGGTTGGCGTCGCCACGCAGTCCGACCTCGACCGTGCCGACGCGCGCCTCGCGACCGCCGAGGCAGGCGTCGAGGACGCGCGACACGCGACGGCGAATCGTCGCGCGATCGTCGATCAGCGGCGCGCCGACCTGGCTCTCGCGCGCCAAGCGTTGGCCGACACCGCGGTCGCGGCACCGTTCGACGGCGTCATCGCTGCACGACTTGTCAACCGCGGCGACTACCTTGCGACAGGAGACGGGATCGCGCGACTCGTTCGATTCGATTTCGTGCGCGTGCGCGTCGACGTTTCGGAACGCGACGCCCACCTCCTGCGCATCGGTCAAGCGGCGCACATCGAGATCGCGGGCGCCATGTCCCCTCTCGCGGCCGTCATCGCGCGCACGGCGCCCGACTTGGCCGACGGGAGTCGCACACTGGCCGTCGAGTTCGACGTTCAAAACACCGATCTCACGCTGCGCCCGGGCGCATTCGCTGCGGCGCTCGTCACCGTCGACCCGGCGCGAGCGGCTCTCACGCTCCCCGCGAGCGCCTTGGTGTCGTTTGCCGGCATCGACAAGGTCTTCGTCGTCGAGGCGGGCGTGGCCAAGGAACGCCGCATCCAACTCGGTCGGCGCGACGCGGATCGCGCCGAGGTACTGGGCGGAATCGCGCCCGGTACCCAGGTCGTTCTCTCCCCGGGCAACTTGCGCGGCGGAGCGGCCGTGCGGATCGTGCAGTAGGAGCGCGTCGTGCAGCGCCTCGTCGACGTCTGCATCCGCCGGCCTGTCTTCGCGTCGATGTTGATCGCGACGCTCGTCGTGATCGGGATCACAGGCTTCATGCGCCTCGCGCGCGACCGCGTTCCGGCCGTCGACTTGCCGACGGTCAACGTGCGCACGACCCTGCCCGGCGCCTCGACCGAGGAAGTCGAGACGCTGGTCTCGCAGCGTATCGAGGAAGCCGTCAACACGATTCAAGGCATCGACCAACTGCGCTCGATTTCCACGACGGGGGCCTCGAACGTGCTCGTCACGTTCCGCCTCGATCGGAGAATCGAAGAAGCGGCACAGGATGTGCGCGATCGCGTCGCGAGCGTGCTGCGTGACTTGCCGCCCGAAGCCGATCCGCCGATCGTCACGAAGTTCGACAGCGACTCGTCGCCGGTTCTCACGTTCGCGCTGTCCGCGGATCGGCCTGTGCGCGAGCTGACCGAGATCGCCGACAAGATCGTCAAGCCGGCGATCGAGCGGGCCACCGGCGTCGGCGAGGTGCGGATCCACGGTGGCGCCGAACGCGCGATCAGTATCGAAGTCGATGCCGATCGATTGCGCGCGTACGGACTGCCGATCACCGCCGTGAGCGAAGCACTGCGCCGCGAGAACTCGGAGGTCCCCGGGGGTCAAGTCACCGGACCGAGGCGCGAAGCCGTGCTGCGCACGATGGGCCGCGTTCGTGAACCGCGCGAGTTCGAGGATCTCGTCATCGCGACCGTGAACGGCGCCTCGATCCTCCTGCGTGACGTCGCGCGCGTCGTCGACGGAACGAAGGAAGTGCGTTCGACGTCGCGTCTCGACGGCGAGCCCTGCGTCGCGCTCGACGTGCGCCGCCAGTCCCA
>JAYTBY010000347.1:0-8606 GCA_043736755.1 Planctomycetota bacterium
ATCCGAGCATCATGTCGGGCGCCGTGGACCTCGCTTCCGGCGGCGCGGTGGCGGACGTGCTCGTCGACCTCGGCCTGCGCGGCGCGATCACGGGTCACGTGCGCGACGCGCGCGGTGCCGTGCTCGCGCGACGCACGGTTGCGGCCTCGTCTGGCGACGGCGATCCCGTGCAGGTCGTCACGGACGCGGACGGTGCCTACACGGTCGAGCCGGTCGCGCCCGGGCCTTGGCAAGTGCGCGTGCTCGATCCGCAGCGCCCGAACCCGGGCGGGAGTTCGACTCGCGACGGCGACGACGAAGCGCCGCCGATCACGTGGGACTGTCGCGTCATGGACGGTTCCGTAACGCGACACGATCTCGTCGTCGCGGATCCTTGAAGCGCGGGCGCGCTGGACCGTCTCGCTCCGACGCTCCGAGGGTCGCGCGTCCCCCACCCGACTCCTACGATCCGCGGACCACGGCGACTTCCTCGCTGCGCGTTCCGATCCTCGGTGTGCTGGCTCTCGTGCTCGTCGCGCTGCTCGGGCTCGCGTGGCACTTCTTGGATTCGGGTTCGAGCGCGCCCCTCAGTCCCGAACGGACTGACGCGCCGACGACACAGCAACCGTCGGTCGAACTCGTCGCCGCTGGAGTCGAGCCGGAGCGAGCGCGCGCCGTCGACGAGTCGATTCCCATCACGGAGCCGATCGCGGCGCGCACGCCCGATCTCTCGATCCGCGGTCGAGTCGTCCGCGAGGATGGAGGCGGGATCACAGACGTCGATGTCTTGCTCCTCACCGTGAACGGCTTCGCGAAGGGCATGACCGAGCAGAGCGCCGGTTCACCGAAGAAGCCGTTCGCCACGACGAAGTCAGAGACGAACGGTTCGTTCCAGTTCGCGATCGACTCCTCGCCCGTTGGCGCGATCGCCAAGTTCCAGCTCGCGACGAAAGCTCCGGGCTGGTCCGCCACATGGCGCTGGATCGACGTGCCGAGCGAATCGAAGGAAGTCGACGTCGGCGACCTCGTGCTCACGCGAAGTTGCACCGTGCGCGGAATCGTGCGCGACGCGAACGGTGCGCCCGTCGAACGCGCTGGCGTGAGCGCGAGTGTCGTCAACGTGGACGGTACGCGGAGTGCCCGCGGCGGATCGGCTCGAACCGCAGCCGACGGCACGTTCGTGCTGCAAGATGCGCCGAGCGGGAAGTTGATGCTCTCCGCTTACGAGGAGGAACGCGGATCCGCACAGGCTGTGCCGGTCGAACTCGATCCGGGCGATGACCGCGCCGGCATCGAACTCGTCCTGTCCGTGAAGGACGACTCCACGTCGATCTCGGGTGTCGTCCTCGACGTGGACGGTACACCGCTCGCGAAGGTTCCAATCAGCATGAGCCACTCGACACGCAATTCGACGGGCGGCGGAGGCGGCGCCGGCAGCAAACACACCGATGCGCAAGGTCGTTTCCACTTTCGCGGCGAAACGGGATCGTTCTTCCACGTCTCCGCCAGACACCCGCGCGGCGAAGCGGGAACCGCGACTCTCGCGGACATTCCGGCAGGCACGCACGGCATCGTCCTGAAACTCACTCCGATCACGCTGGCGACGCTGCGCGTCACGAGCACGGACGGCGCTCCGATCGTACGCTTCGCGTTCCGCGTCAGTCTGCAGCTGGAGCGCATGAGCACGGCACCGACGACCTCGAAGCTCGCGGACCGCGTGAACGGCGAATGCCCGCTACCGCTGCCCGACGCCGAGTTCTGGATCCAGATCGAAGCGCCCGGCTTCGCGACCACGGAGTTCGGCCCGTTCCAACCGTCACCGAATCCCGGCGTGATCGAAGTGCGGCTCGAACCTCTTCCCGCCGTGCGCGGTTTCGTCGTGCGCGGGAACGAGCCCGTCGTCGGTGCACTCGTGCGAGCGCAGCGCGCGCTGACGAGCTTCGAGTCCTGGAGCAGCGACGGCTTCCGCCTCGTCGTCCAGCCGTGCGAGGGATGTCCGATGACGAAGACCGCGGCCGACGGTTCGTTCGCGCTCGACATCGGGCAGCCCGGCGCTTGGCACTTGCGTGCCGAGTCCGCCGGCGACGTCTCCGCGCTGAGCGAACCGATCGAGGTCACGGGCCGACGCGCGTACGGCGAAGTCCGCATCGATCTCGCGCTGCGCGGATCGATTCGCGGACACGTGCGTTCCGAGAGCGGATCACCGCTCGTGCGCCGTCGAGTCTCGGTCTCCGCAGGCGACGGCGATCACCGCGAAGCCAAGACGGAAGCGGATGGAGCCTACGAGTTCGAGGGACTCGCGCCGGGTGGGTACCAAGTTCGGCTACTGGACCGCGACGACGGCCCGCCCATGAAGGGCACCTCGAGCACGACGACCGACACCGAGGCCCCACCGATCGTGTGGGACTGCCACGTCGCGGACGGGCGCACGACGACCCACGACATCGTCGTGCCGGGTCGAGCGCAGCTCGCGGTACGCATCGTCGCCGACGAGTCGGTCGTTCCGAGTCATGCGTGGGAAGTCAGCGCAGTTCCCAAGCCATCGGTGGCATCTTCGACCACCGTGCGCGCGATGAGGCACCCAGGTGGATTCGTCTTCGATCTCCCCCACGCAGGTTCGTGGGACACCGTCGCGAGCGTCGAGAGCCCGCGTGTGCAGCTTTCCATCGCGCACGTGCTCGAAGTCACTTCGGGGCCCGTGACCAAGCTCCACGTGTTCACGATCTCGAAGGGTTCGATACGCGGCCGTGTCGCCGCCGGAACCGTCGGTGTGGAGGTCTCGCTCTCCGGCCTCACGTCCGCGGGCGATTGGGTGAGCGCGACGACGACGGCGAGCGCGGACGGGACGTTCGAATTCCCCTTCGCGTTCGAAGGCTCGATGGAGTTCGATGCGGAAGGCGCGCGCGAGAAGCGGCGGCGCATCACGATCGTCGGGGGAATCGTGAACGACGTCGGCGAACTCTGAGGAATCCTCGAGCGAAGCTGCGAGCACCGGGTGCGAGGTTTACGAATGTCGGGCGATTCAAAGCACCCCACCGTGCCCCGGATCGACCTCGCGTCGCTTCGGCGGCAGGTCGTCGTCGGGGAACACGTCGGGCTCGATGCTGCCGCGCCAACCGAGTCGCTCGCGCAAACGCGTGTACGGATCGAAGCCCGGTCGGGACAGCAAGGGATACGGCGCCCCATGTCGCTTCACGCGCACGAAGTCACCCTCGAGCATCGGGAAGAAACCCTGTCCGTCGACGACCAGCGTCGTGAGCCCCGACGAACGCGTCACGTGCAGCTCCAACGTCTCCGCGCCGTCGACGACGAGCGGCCGATGCGACAGCGCTTGCGGCGAAACGGGTGACACGGAAAAGGCCTGCATCGACGGCGCGAGGATCGGTCCGCCCGCAGCCATCGAGTACGCGGTCGAACCGCTCGGCGTCGCGACGACGAGCCCATCCGCGCGATAATTCGTGACCCAATCGCGTCCGACCTTCAGCGCGATGCTCAGCATCCCTTGGAACGCACCGCGCGTGATCACGGCGTCGTTCAGCGCGACGGCCGAAACCGTCTTCTCGCTGTGCAGCTCGACCGAGAGCCGCATGCGCTTCTCGGTGACGGCCCGGCCCTTCTGCACTTCGACGAGCGCCTCGCGCCATTGACTCGCTTCGACCGACGCCAGGAATCCGACGCGACCGAAGTTGATGCCCAGCGTCGGCACGGGCGTCTCGTGGAAGGCGCGCACGGCGGCCAGGATCGCGCCATCGCCGCCGAGCACGATCACGAGGTCAGGCTTCGCGCGTTTACGCTTCGTCGCGGCCGGCGCTTCGTCGTAGGCATAGAGATCGCGCTCGACGTCGACGTGCGACGAATTCGCGGTGAGCCACGGCTCGAGCTCGTGCAGGAGCCCATCGACAGCTGTCTTCTCGCCGTCGGCGAGCACGAGCACGCGGCCGAGCGAGCGCGTCGGCGAACGAGACTTCTTGCCCGCGCCCTTCCCCATGGTCAGGCCAAGCTCGGTTGCAAGAGGGAGCGCACTGCGCGCTCGACACCGTCGGCGTCGAGACCGGCGTCGCTGAGCTGTTCTTCGCGCGTCGTCTTGTGATCGATGAAGCGGTCGGGCAGCGCGAGCACCTTCACGCGCGCCGGGGTCGCGGGCAGCGCGTTCAACGCCTCGAGCACAGCCGAGCCGAAACCGCCCGCGCGTTGGTGCTCCTCGATCGTCACGATCCAGCGCGCGCTCTGTGCGTGACGCGAGAGCAATTCGACGTCGAGCGGTTTCGCGAAGCGCGCGTCCACGACCCCGATCTGGATTCCGCGGCGCGCGAAGCGATCCGCGGCTTCGAGGGCTTGGTTGACCAAGGCCCCGTAGGCCCACACGAAGACGCTCTCGCCCTCGACGAGGACCTCAGCGCGACCGGGCGCCATCTCGCGACGTTCGCTGCGGTGAATGCGCTCGGCACTGGGACAGTTGTCGCGCGGAAAACGCAGCGCGAACGGGCCGTCGTGACGAAGCCCTAGTTCCAGCATGCGCTCCATGTCCGACGCATCGCGCGGCGCGGCGAGCACGAAGTTCGGCAGCGTGCGTAGGAATGCGAGATCGAAGACGCCGTTGTGCGTCGGCCCGTCCGCGCCCACGAGACCCGCGCGATCGAGCACGAGCAGGACGGGCAAGTCCTGGAGCGCGACCTCCTGGAACACTTGGTCGTAGCCGCGCTGCAAGAACGTCGAGTAGATCGCGGCGACGGGTCGCAGCCCACCCTTCGCCATCCCGGCCGCGAGGCCGATCGCATGCTGTTCCGTGATGCCCGTGTCGTGAAAACGCGCCGGGAATCGCTCGCCAAACGCATCGAGGCCCGTGCCCGACGGCATCGCGGCCGTGATCGCGTGGACGCGCAAGTCGCGCTCGGCAAGCTTGATCAACGAATCGGCGAAGGCCTTCGTGAACGCCGGGCCGGTCACGGGCTTCGCTTCGGCCGGGACGATCGCGCGCGGCGGCAGCTTCTTCGTGTCCGCGCCCGAATCGCGCGGTTTCTCGGCCGCTTTCACGCCGTGCACGCGCTCGGGGTGCGTCGGAGCCTTCGGATGTCCGCGCCCCTTCTCGGTCAGCGCGTGGATGAGCACGACGCCGGTCAGCCCCTTCGCGCGCGTGAAGTGCTCGACGAGGAGCCCCACGTCGTGGCCGTCGATCGGCCCGACGTAGGTTACGCCGAGCTCTTCGAAGATGTGACCGGGCACGACGGCGTGACGCATGACCTCGCCGATCTGCTCCAACGTGCGGTCGACTTTCGGACCGATCACGGGGATCGCTTGGATCAGACCCTGCATCTCCTGGTGCGCGCGCTGCACGAGGCGACTCGACCGGATGCGCGAGAGGTAGCGCGCGAGGCCGCCGACCGACTTGCTGATCGACCACTCGTTGTCGTTCAGGACGACGATGAGGCGCGCGCCGCTCGCGGCGGCGTGGTTCAACGCCTCGAAGGCGACCCCGGCACCGAGCGCCGCATCGCCGACGAGGCTCACGACGTGCGGTGGCTCCGCTTCGTGGGAGCCAGCCAGCGCGAGTCCGAGGCCGAGGCTGATCGCCGTCCCCGCGTGTCCCGTGTGGAAGAGGTCGTACTCGCTCTCGATCGGGTTCGTGAACCCGCACATGCCACCCGTCTGACGCAAGAGCGGAAAGCCCGCGCGCCGACCGGTGAGCACCTTGTGCGCGTACGCCTGGTGTGACACGTCGAAGACGAGCCGATCGCGCCGGAAGTCGAAGACGCGGTGCAACGCGACCGTGAGCTCGACGGTGCCAAGGTTCGATCCCAAGTGCCCGCCGGTCTGCTGCACGGACGCGAGCAGGAACGCACGCAGCTCCTCGCACAGACGCGGCAGATCCTCCGGCGCGAGCCGCTTCACGTCGCGCGGAGAGTCGATGTCGTGCAGGATCGAGCGCGACGACGGCAAGTCGGCACGGGTCGTTTCGGTCATCGGCAGGTCTCGGTGCGCGAGCGGAACAGGGTCGCGCGTGGCCAACACGTTCGCACGCGCGGTTCGCGCGGAGAAGCGAGCGCACGGAAGTTCGGTGTCCGGATCATGCCCGGCGCTGCAACAGATGGGTGACGAGGTCGTAGGCCAGGTCGCCCTTGACGGCACCCAGGCCTTCCGCGGCGATGCGCGCCTCCGCGGCGAGTTCCTTCGCGCGCTTTTTCGCGCCGTCGAGCCCGAGCGCGGCGACGAGCGTCGCCTTCCCCGCGGCCTCGTCCTTCCCGGGAGTCTTGCCCAGAGTCGCGGCGTCGCCAGTCACATCGAGGATGTCGTCGACCGCTTGGAAACAGCGGCCCAGCGCGAGTCCGTAGCGCCTTGCTGCGGACCGCTCGGTCGCTCGCGCCCGCGCGGCGATCGCGCCCATCTCGGCCGAAGCGGCGATCAAGGCCGCGGTCTTCAGTTCGTGGATCCGCGCGACCTCGGTCGCATCCACGACATGATCGGTACCGCGCGTCGCCTCGAGGTCCAGGTCCTGCCCGCCGACCATACCCGCCGCACCGGCGGCCTCGGCCAGGACGCCGACGAGTTCGCCCGCGAGCGGCCCCGTGCGGGCGACGAGGGCGAACGCGTGCGTGAGCAACGCATCGCCGGCGAGCACCGCGACCGCTTCGCCGAAAACACGATGAACTGTAGGCCTTCCACGACGCAGGTCGTCGTCGTCCATGCACGGCAGATCGTCGTGCACGAGGCTGTACGTGTGCACGCACTCGACCGCGGCAGCGCACAGCGCGGCCTCGCGCTCCGTCCCACCGAAGTGCGCGCCCACGAGGCGCACGATCGCGGGGCGCAGACGTTTCCCGCCCCCGAACACCGCATAGCGCAGCGCTTCGTGGACGCGGCGTGGCTCGGATCCCGGCGACGGGAGGAGGCGGTCGAGCTCGCGATCGGCCCACGCGCGCGCGTCGCCCAGCCAAGCATCGATCTCAGCCGCACGGGCCGGCGCGAGGCTCAACCGCGACCTCCACCGGCGCGGCCCGATCGATCCGCGGCATCGGGGTCACCGGGGAAGGCTTCCAGCACACCTTGCGCTGTCAGCTCCTCCACGCGCTTCTCCAGGGAATGGAGCGTCGAACGGCACTCGCGCAGGAGCCCCACCCCCTCCTGGTAGCGCTCGATGGACGCTTCGAGAGCTAGGCCGCCCTGTTCGAGCTCGGCGACGACGGCCTCGAGGCGCGCCAGGCGCTGGTCGAAGCTTGGGACGGGGCTATCCGGTGCTTTCGGGCTCGCGGGCATCCCGCGCAGTCTAGCGAGCGCAGGGTCGCTCGCGCCCGGCCGAGAAAAGGCCGGGTGAAGACCGGAAAAGTCTTCGACGAGATCCGCGGTCGGAAGCCCGGTCGGATTGCCGCTTCGGCGGGATCGGGATAGGATCCGAGAACAGGTCAATGGGTCCCGCGCGGATCCGTGGGCTCTACCCTCCAGCTTCCGGCAGGGTTATTTCCGCGCACGGAGCCTCGCGCCCTCGATCCGCACCACGATCTCGACTCGCAACCAAGACACCGCTCCATGAAGATCGTCCTCATCTACGCGAAGTCGCAAGCGATTCGTCAGAAGGCCGCCGAAGTCTTCGCCGACGAGAACATCACCAAGGGTGAGCTCGCCCGCGACGAGATCTATCCCCCGCTCGGGATCAGCATCCTCGCCGCCGAACTCGAACAGCTCGGCCACGAGGTGCGGCTGCACGACGACTCGATCGACGAGATCGACGACATCCGACGCGGGATGGAATGGGCCGAGATGGTCGGCATCTCCTCCCTCACCCCGAACGCGCGGCGCGCCCGCGAGCTCGGGAAGATCGCCAAGGACGAGATCGGTCGCATCGTCGTCCTCGGGGGTCCGCACCCGACGACGAACCCCGAGTTCTTCCTCAACGCCGGCGCGGCCGACATCTGCGTACAAGGCGAAGGCGACGAGACGTTGCCGGAGATCATCGAGCACCTTCACAACCGCTCGAAGTGGGACGACATCCAGGGGATCACATTCCTCAAAGGTGGCGAGCTCTTCCGCACGCCGCGCCGTGCGCTCATCAAGAAGATGGACGCGATCCCGTTCCCGGCCTACCACCTGTGGGACATCCCGCGCTACATGCGCTTGATGGTCAACCCGGGTGTGACGTTGATCACGTCGCGCGGTTGCCCCTACGCGTGCACGTTCTGCGATGCGGAGATGACGCCGCGTCAGTACCGCGCGATGAGCCCCGAGCGCACGGTCGACCTGATGGAGATGATCATCAGGAAGTACAATCCGCCGCAGCTCGTCCTCTTCGACGATCTCTTCACGATCCAGCGCAAGCGCGTGATCGCAGTCTGCAAGGAGATCATCAAGCGCGACCTGTTCTTCGAATGGGTCGCCGAGTCGCGCGTCGACACGATGGACTTCGAGATGCTCCGCTGGATGCGCAAAGCGGGCTGCGTGAAGATCTACTACGGGCTCGAATCGGGCAGCCCGGAGATGCTCGTGACGATGAAGAAGGGTGTCACGCCGCAGGGCGTGCGCGACGGCGCGAAGCTGAACCGTCAGCTGGGCATGTACTTCAAGTTCTTCATCCTCTACGGCTTCCCCGAGGACACGGTGCGCGACCACCGCCTCACGGAAGAGCTGATCGCCGAGAC